>JBDKTA010000044.1 GCA_039680605.1 Planctomycetaceae bacterium
CCGGGCGTACGTTGGAGGAACTCATTGGTGTGATCGGCCAAGCTCTCAGGGCCGTGAGCGCGGAGGAGTGCCAAGGCTACTTCCGTAGCTGCGGATACGCTACAGATGATCGCTAGATGCTCTAAGAAACGGCCGCCATGGCACCCGGCGATCAGGGATCGTGGCTGTCCGTCCCTTCGGGACTCCCCGCCACGGCACCTGGGGGCCGAGGCGATTTGCTGTTCCCCGACAGGTGGGCGGGGGTTATGAACGTGGATGCCCAAACGTGCTTTCAAATCGCTGATCGCAGCGCTGGTCCTCTTGCCGGCGGCGGCTTTTGCACAGGGGCCGCCGCGGGCGCGGGAGGTGGACTATCTGCCGCCGGAGTGGACCGGGCCGCCGATCGTTTGGCGCGACACGTGGGAGCAGACGCTGGCAGCCAATCCGCTGGGCGAGCCGGTCAAGGCCGGACGCGACAAGGCGGCTGCGGCTGTCGCATCTCGCACCCAGGCGCTTCGCAAGATCACGCTGCTCAAGGCGATGATCGCGCGGTTCAAATCGCCGGCCGATCGGGAAAAGCACGCCGATGCCTATCGCCAGATCGCCGACGCGTACGCCCAGGCCGGCAGCATGTGGTGGCGGTCCTACTACCTCTACGCGTTGATCAAGGAGTTCCCGCAGCGCAAAGACCTTGCTGCGGCGGCCTACGCCGACATCATCGATCAGCCCTTCCAGGATGCCGTCAAGAACCCCTCGGCGATGGACTGGGCTTTCGTCATGCAGGAGATCCTCGACCTCAACGAGGCCGGCGCCATCCCCAACACGGATCCGGTCGTCCTCGCGGCGCTGCAGCGAATGGCGGCGGCGCTGGCCGCCCAGCCGCGATACGACGCCTTTGCGGCGTTCTTCAAGGCGGTCGCCCGCGTGGGCCCGCAGTGTCCTCGCGCGTACGCGGCCGCGGGCGACCTGTTGACGGCGATGGGGCACGGCGAGCAGGCGGCGGCGTATTACGACAAGTCACAGGACGCGTCGAAGGGCATGGGGCGGGCGCTGCCCGGTCCGGCCATCCGCGTGCCCCGCAACGTCGACATGGAAATGCGGTGGGAAGCGGCCATCCATATCCGCGAGGCCGAAGACGCCGCCGCCAAAGCCGACGAGCTGGCGCGCGTGGCCGACCTGGGCGGGCAGTCGGGCCTGCTGCTGCGAGTCAGCGACACGCATTACATTTCCTACCGCGCCGCGGCCGACCAGGCCCTGTGTCACCTGCCGCCCCAGGCGCTGACGGCGCTGCGGACGGCGCAGGAACAGGCCGCACGCAACCTGGCCCAACAGCTTCGCCAGGGCGGCGACCCGCACGACCTGGCCAACCTGGCCAGGAAGTATCCCTGGGCCGCCAGCGTGCATGAGGCGCTGCTGGACTTCGGCGAGCACTCGCTCCGCGGCGGGCGGCGGCAGGGCGCCTTCGCGGCCTTTGGCGACGTGCTGCGTCACGCGGGAGACGCCGACCTGCGATTGTGCGCCCAAGTGGGGTTATGGCTGGCGCTGGCTCAGGAAAACGCCCCGCGCTGGCAGATCGACGCCGCCATGGCGGCGGTGCCTGACAGCACGCTGCTGCCGTGGCGCGGCGGCAGATCGCCGGCGGCGAAGATCAAGGAAGCGATTCTGTCGGCCGCGGCGGGGGCGAGCGAGCGCCCGATCGCGTTGGCATCGCTGGTTCGGCGGCGCATCGAGCTGCCGCCGCTGTGGGCGGCGCCGAGCGGCGCCGGCGCTCCGCGCGACGTCGGCCCGGTGGATGCGATCCAGGTCGACGGCGATGCGATGTTTGTCAGCGGAGCGAAGCTCGCCCGGTTCGCCGCGGCCGGCGGCAAGAGCCTCTGGGTACACGCGCCGCCGCAGGAAGCAACTAATGCTGCCAAGGTTCCTGCGCAAGGCGTGACGTTTGTCGAAGCGTCGCGCTGGTGGCGGCAGAACCTCCCGCGGCCCATCGCCGTGCGCGGGCCCGCCTCGTCGGCTCTGGGCGATGTCGCCGCGGCGCTGGGAACCTTGCGGGCGTTCTACACGCTCGTCGATGGCGCCAAGCCGCAGATCGAGGCCTGCGACGTTCGCGGCGGCGCCGCGCTGTGGACCACCGCAGAGTCGAGTGAGTGGAAGAACCTTACGCCACTGAGCGAGCCGACCGTCGCCGAGGGGCGTCTGTACGCGCTGGCGGTGCAGGGCGGCGAGGATTCATCCGCGCTGACGCTGGTGTGCCTGGACGGGCGCAGCGGCCACCTGCTCTGGAAGCAGGGCATCGGCAGTTGGGACCGCGGCGACTTTGAATCGGCGCGGGGGGCGTGCTGCGTGTCGGTGCATCAGGGGTCGGTGTACTGCGCGACGAACCTGGGGATCGTGGCCCGCTGCGACGCCCGCGACGGGACGGTGGAATGGCTCAGCGGCTACGCCGGCTCGGCCGGTCAGTCGTCGCGGGAGGGGGCCGGGGCGATCGTGGCGGGCGAGACAGTGCTGGTGGCGCCGCGCGACCACAGCGGCGTGTTGGCGCTGCATCGCGACAGCGGCAAACTGCTCTGGGAGGCGTTGCTGGTTCCCTCGGACAGGCTCGTCGGCGTCAGCGGCGGCACTCTGGTGTGCGTCAACGGGCAGTGGCTGGCGGGGCTGGATGTCGCCACCGGGCGCGTGCAGTGGTGCCGCTCTTTCGAGCAGGGCACCGGTTCGCAGGCCGCCGTGGTCGCCGGCGAGGTCATTCTCGTCAGCGGCGCTGTCGCGCACCGCCTGCAGGCCCAGACGGGCAAAACGCTCGAGCAGCGCGATCTCAACTTGGGCAGCCTCTGGCAGCACGCGATCTTACCCGACGGCTCGCTGGCTGAAGTGGCCGGGCCGACGCTCGCGGCCGGCAGGAGTGTCTCCCTCGCCGAGGGGGCGGATATTTTCGCCGCGCCGGCCGACATCAAAGAGGTCTGGAGCCTGCCCTGCCAGAACCCGATCCTCGTGACGCCGCCGCAGGACCGCGACGCAGGCGCGCTGGGCGTGCTGGTCGGCCGCCAAGCCGCGTCCCTGCAACTGCGCGGGCAAGTCAAGATCGCCTGGCAGCAATTCCTGCCCGCCCAGGCCGCCGGTGGCAGCATTGTCGGCGGCCGCATGGTGCTGCGAAGCGGCCACGACCTGACCGCCCTGGACCTCGCTGACGGAACGCTGCGCTGGTCGGTCAAGTTGCCGTTTTGTCCGTACCAGATCGACGGCGACGACTCGTTCGTGGCGGCGGCAACCTGCCCGTGGAGGCTGGGCAACAGTTGGGAGCCTTATGCTGCAGCCGTCGATGGCGGCACGGGCAAGGTGCTCTGGTCGCGCCCCTTCAGCGACCCGATGCGTTTCCGCCCGCGCCAGGGGCTGCTGGGCATGCGGTTCGAGCGCGGGGCTGACGCGCGGGCGCAACTGCACCTGTTCCTCACCGCAGCCTTCGGCGGCGACGGGGGAGCGTGGCAGGTGGCCGACGTGGCGGTCGACGCCACCAGCGGCGGGGTGCGACAAATCTCGCCGCTGCTGGACGACCTGGTGAACTGGCCGGACTGCTCGGCCTTTGGCCCCGCCGGCGTGTGCTACATCAACGGCGCCTTGCGGGCGAAATATCGCCCAGCCGTGGGCGACCCGGGCGTCACCGGGGCGTGGCGCCGCGGGGCGGACCCGCGCATCACGGAGATCTATCCCTGGTGCATGGGCGTGCGATCCAAAGCCGACGGGGCGTACCTGCGGTTCTACGGGCAACTGTTCCGCTTTGACCCCGCAACGCGGAAGGAAATCATCTATAACCTGCCGCCCGGGCCCGAGCAGACGCTGCAGGGCATCTACGATTTCCGCGTCGTCGGCAGCAAGATGGTCGTGGTGTCGGGCCTCAAGGGCAAGTACCTGCACCGACGCGAGCGCCAGGACATCGACGTCAAGTGGGCAAGGATCGAGCCGCGGATGCATGTGGACGTCTTCGACGCCGTGACGGCGGTCCATTTGTCCCGCCGCGAACTGACCGGCGCCGCGTGCAGCCAATCCTATCGCCAGGACTGCGACGCTCAGGCCGTGATCCTGGACAACGCGGTCGTCGTCGCCGACAGTGCGGGCGTTCACGTCTATGGATGCCCGCGCCCCTGATCTTCGTTTATCCCGCCTCGGCGTTGGACAGGGCGTACCGGAACGTCGCGGCGATCGCCCCGGTGTCGGGCATCTCGTTACGCGGCAGGACGTGGATCGTTCCGCCGTTTTGAAACGTCTGCGCCGCGGCTAGGTCGAAGAGGTCTTCGTCGCCGTCCTGCTGGGCGTCGTGAATCTCCATCTGCCCGCTGTCGCCGTCGTAGCGGCCCCAGCACTGGTCCTCGCCAGAGACAAACAGCGTCTCGACGCGCCCATATCCGGCGGCTGAGAGGATCTCCTCGATGTTGCTCGATGCGTGAGGCGTTGAAGCCAACTGGCGGTAGAGATCGCCATGGCGGCGCCTCGTGAGCGAGAAGTGCTCGCCCATCTCCCGCATCGCCAGTGCGTGCAGGTCCTGTGGGGCCAGCAACTCAGGATTGCCATCGACGGATCGGTCATAGAGGAACCGATAGCTGCAGCACTGGCGGAACATGCCCGCCAGCGGTTCACACGCCGCCAGCACCAGCGGGACGGTTTCGCCAGCCAGCACGTTCTGAAGGCCGGTGTCTACCAGGTGGCAGAAGTCCAGGAGGTACTTTTTCTTGTCGGAGTCGTCCCCGCCGCCGCCCTGGGCGTGGAACATCGCCGGGCGTCTGGCGCCGGGGCCGTGCCCCGACGTTCCGGTGTGAAAGCTGACCTGGCGCTGAAACTCGTTGAAGCGCGTGGCCTCGGCATAGTCGCGAGGTATCGCCGGGGTCTCGACGGCCTTGATGCTCCTGCGGTCAACTTCGTAAAGCCTCACGTGATTGGAGCTCAAGGCCAGAATGTAGAATTTTCCCTGGGGACTTACCGCCGCCAGGAGCGGTTTGATCTGGAATCTCGGACCCACGACGACCATCTCGCGCGGCGGCTGGGGCAGCAGAAAGACATAGTCTCTCTCCTGACCCAAATAGACGGCCAGTCCGTGGCACTGGTTTTCCCAAATGTGACCGGCGCCGACGCGTGCGGCCACGCCGTCAACTCGCCGCTGCGCCCGCGCGCCGGCGACGCCCAGGGCCATAAGACCGTTGCGAGCCTTTTCCAGCAGGTTCTTGAGCCGGAGGGCATCTTCCTGCTTGGAGGGCCCGAACGGATGCATGGCCATGGTGATCGAAACGTTCTGCGGATGAACTTGCGACATCAACTCGCGGATGCGAGCCTTGGTGATCTGCTCGGCCATGACGAGCCTCCTGCTTATTGGTCTAAGCTTCCCTTATTCACTATATGCGCGCCGGGCGAAGGAGAAAATGCCACCGCGATGGCGAAGCAGGACGGCCGGCGGTTTTTTTAGTGAACTTCCGCTGGCGCGTGTTATGATTACGCCAAGTCGGGTTCGGGGATGGATGAGGATGCATATGAGCAAATCTGAAAAAGCGCGCGCCACGGTCATATTGACGAAGGTTCTGCTCGTTGAAGACCACCCGATCGTCCGGCAGGGCGTTCGGATGGTGGTCGAACGCGAGAGCGACCTGTGCATCTGCGGCGAGACGGATAACGCCGTTGACGCCCTGGTGATGATGGCCGCCCAGAAACCCGACGTGGTCCTGATCGACCTGAGTCTCAAGGACAGCAGCGGCTTGGATCTGATCCGCCAGGCCAGCACGCAGTTCCCTGATCTGCGGATGGTCGTGCTGTCGATGCGCGACGAGGCGCTCTATGCCGAGCGAGTATTGAGATCGGGGGCGATGGGTTACATCACCAAAGAGGAAAATCCCGCCAACGTCATCGAAGGTATCCGGACGGTGCTGCGGGGAAATATCTATATCAGCGGGCAGATGTCGTCGAAGGTGCTCAGCCGTTTCGCCAACTCCGGAACCGGCGGCGGGCGTACCCCTTTCGACACGCTGACCGATCGCGAACTGGAGATTTTCGAGCTGATCGGCAACGGTCTTCCGACGCGGGAGATCGCCCAGCGGCTTCACATCAGTTCCAAGACCGTCGATTCGCACCGCGAGAACATCAAGGACAAGCTCAAATGCAGCAGCGCCTCGCGCCTGCTCCGCCAGGCGATCCACTGGGTGCAGTACCAGGAATGTTGATCAAAGCGGTGATCGGTAATCAGTAATCGGTAATCAGTTATCCCTGGCGAGTACTTCACCCGTCCATCCATCCACCCGTCCACCCATCCCTCCCTCCCCCCGTCCCTCTTCTCTCGTCCGCTTCTAGGTGTTTTCCCCAGTGCCTCTGGAAGTATCGGCAGGTCACAAAGCGGTAACAGCACCGATTGAAAGCTCTCCGGCTCAGGCCACAATTGAAGCAAGCGAGACGGTTGGTCTCTGACGCCTCGAACGATCTTTATTTACTTGAGGATGTGCAATATGAAACTGGTCTTCAAAATGACTGCCCAGGCTGACGGGACATTCAAGGCCTGGTGCCCGGCGTTGCCCGGCTGCCGGGTCTGGGGGCACACGCGGCAGGAAGCCTCCCGCAAGATGCACGCGGCCGTCAGCGGATATCTGGCCACGATGGAAGTGGCGTTGCCCAGGGAACTGGCTCGCCACCAGCCCAACAGCGCTCTGCCAAATGTTCTGACACTGCATTCTGACCTGGCCGGACAGGAGCATTCGTCGTTCTGCAGCGCCTGATTCGGCGAGGTCACCATGAAAACAAATGCTTCACAATCCAAACGTGCAGTCGCGGCACGGCCGCGGTCTGCCCGCAGCGACGGGTGGAAGGCTTCCTCAAGAGCCCGGGGCCCCGGTCAGGGCGGCAAGGACAGAAACGTGGTCAAAGCAATCGTCACATCCCGGCGGCGGGCCCCGGCGGCTTCCTGCAGCAGCAAAGATCTCGACAAGGAATGGCTGACCCGGATGGAGATGGAACTGCCCAGCCTGGATCACGTTCATCATCGCAGTTTCTCGCTGCCAGGGGCGGAGGAGCGGCTGTGGGGGCCGTCCTCGGCGTCGATCGACGTGCCGAACTACCGCCTGCTCCCGCAGGTGCTCGATGACGTGCCCGAGCAACCGCAGAGCCGCCCCTCGCTGCGAACGCACGAGGAGAAACTACTGTTCCTGCGATACAACTACGCCAAGTACCGCATGTCGAAGCTGACGCGCCGCAGCGGCGCTGCGACGCAGCAGTGGGGGCTCTGGCGGCGCCGCGCCCAGGACGCCCACCGCAAGATCGTGCATGCCAATCTGCCGCTGGTTCCGGCGATGGCCCAGCGAGCCACCCACAGCGGCGTGGAGTTCAGCGACCTGATCTCGGAAGGCTACATGGCCGTTCTGCGCAGCGTCGAGAAGTTCGACGTCGCGCGCGGGTTCAAGTTTTCGACCTACGCCTGCCGCTCGATCCTGGCCTGCTTCTCGCGCCTGGCCAGCAAGGCCCGCACGCGGCACAAATACTGCCCCGTGCAGTTCGACCCGGAACTGGAGCGCAGCGACTTCATCGAACAGCGCCACGAACAGCAGCGCACCGATGCCATCGACGTCGTGCGCCAGGTGCTGCTCAAGAACCATGCCGCCCTGAGCGACATCGAACGCACCGTCATCCAGGAACGCTTTGGAATGTCTGACGACGATCAACCGCGCACGCTCATGCAGATCGGCAAGATCCTGGGGTTGTCGCTGGAACGCGTGCGGCAGATCGAGAAGAGTTCGCTATCGAAGATCCGTTATGCCCTGGAGGGCAGCCTGGCGGTCTAACCCACGGGGGGGAGACCGCCATCGCTCCCGCCGGGGCTATCGCAGTTGCCGACGGAAGAGTCGTCGCGGAGATGCGTTCTTCAGCGCCCTCTGCCTCGACTCTTCCGGCGCAACTGAGGCCCGGCCTCAGGGGATATCATGAAAGCCATCGTCGACGAAACCTGCATCGGCTGCGAATTGTGCGTGGACATCTGCCCGGAAGTCTTCCAGATGGGCGACGACGGCTTCGCCAAGCCCATCACCGACCCGGTCCCGGCGGAACTGCGCGCGAAAACCACCGAAGCCGCCGAGAGCTGTCCCGTCGATGCCATCCACATCGAGGAGTAGCGCCGCCGTCTTTCGATCGGCCGCAGACCGGCGCCGAATCGCACAGACAACTACAGACGACGAAACTCATCGCGAAAGCGTACTTATTCTTTTCCGGTTTTCTCTGCGCCTTCGTGTCACACCTTGACCATCCAAAGCGGCAGCTAAGGCTGCCGCACTCCATAGTGCTCGATCGCGGCCGGGCGCGCCTGCGCGCGGCGCAGGCGGGCGATGTTGAACTTGGGCTTGCGGTCGAAGAGGTAGACCCCGTTCTGCTCCTGAAAGACGTCGGTGAGCTGCGTGTAGCAGTAGCCGAACATGTGCGGGTCGTCCAGCAGCACGCCGCAAAGGCCTTCGAACCGCTGGTAGAACTCTTCCAGCGTCATCGGCGACATGCCGAAGCCCCACGACAGATCGGAGGCGTACTTCTCGCGGTGCGTGTTCATCTCCAGGTGCCACCACGTGCCGCCGAACTCGCTGATGAAGAACGGCTGACCCGCGTACGGCAGCGACCATTGGCCGGCCTTGCCCGGGTTGACGTACGGGTCGTCCTGCGCCAGGCTTGCGTGGCGGGCCTTGAAACTCGCCGGGTCCTGTTCGTAGTCGTGGCTGTCGTAGATGTCGGTGTCCTGCCGGCGGTGCGAGTAGCCCGACGCGTCGATTACCGGGCGAGTCGTGTCCATCGCCTTGGCGGCCAGGAACAGCCCGTGCGTCAGATCGTCGAGCCCCTCGACGCCGTCGGGGATCGGCTGACCGGTCTCGTTGAGCGGGCACCATCCGACGATCGACGGGTGGTTGTAGTCGCGCTGCAGCACCTCGAGCCACTGGCCGATGTACGTAGCCTTAGGCGAGGCCTTGTCGATGCCCCAGTCGCCGAACTCGCCCCAGACCAGGTAGCCCATCCGGTCGGCGTGGTAGAGGAACCGCTGTTCAAACACCTTCTGGTGCAGCCGCGCGCCGTTGAAGCCCGCCGCCATCGACAACTCGATGTCCTTGACCAGCGCCTTGTCCGAGGGCGCCGTCAGGATGCCATCAGGGTAATAGCCCTGGTCCAGCACGAGGCGCTGGAAGACGCTGCGGCCGTTGAGCTTCACCGCCTTGCCGTCGATCGTGATGCTGCGCAGGCCGGCGTAGCTGTCAGCGGCGTCGATGACTTTGCCCCGCCCGTCGAGCAACTCGATTCGGATATCGTAGAGGAACGGATCTTCGCAGCACCACAGCCGCCGGCGGCTCTTGGGGATCGGCAGATCGAGCGTGGGGGTGAAGTCCTGCGTGGCATCGGCCTTGACGGTGCAGACGATGCCTTTGGCGTCGCGCAGCGTCACGCGCAGGGCGGTGCCGGGGCGGCTGTTCGTGATGGGCTGGGTCAGCAGGAATCGCCCGCCGCGCACGTCGGGCGTGATCCGCGGGGGATTGAGACGCACCGCCGGAACCGGTTCCATCCACACGCTCTGCCAGATACCCGTCGTGCGCGGGTAGTTGCAGCCGCTGGGGTGGTATGCCCAGTTGATTTGCTTGCCGGCGGGTTTGCCGGCGTCGGCCCGTAGGTCCCGCGCGCGGACGACGATCGTCGCTTTGCCGCCGCCCTGGGCGGCTCCCGTCAGATCGCACGTGAAACCGCACCACCCGCCGCGGTGCTGGCCGACCTTCCTGCCGTTGACCCAGACGGTGGCCTCGTAGTCGACGGCCTCGAAATGCAGCAGCACGTTTCGGCCGCTCCAGGCCTTGGGGATGCTCACCGTGCGGCGGTACCACACGGTGTTCATGAAATCCAGATGCTCCAGGCCCGAAAGTTTGCTCTCGGGGCAGAAGGGCACGATGATCTTGTCCGCCAGGGGTCGCTCGGTCAAACCGCGTTCGGCCCCGGTGTCGCCGGCATCGATCTCGAACTCCCACGGGCCGTTAAGGCACAGCCAGTCTTTGCGCACAAACTGCGGCCGCGGGTACTCGTTCCTCGGAATCGCCATCAGTAGTCCTTTCCACCAACGAAAAAGAGCCCGGACAAAACTCAGTGGTTGCAGGATAAGATCTTCGGCTATGCTTTCCAATAGATCGGGCGAAGATCCGGGAACTTTTCGCCGTCGCCGGCGTCCAATGGCCGGATGCTCGAAAGAGACATACTGGAGAATCGCATGAGAAAGATCGCCGCAATCGTGACCGTATTGTTCCTGGCCAACTTCGCCGTCGCCGACCTATGCCCCAAGTGCTCTGACAGAATGTTCACCTGCGATATCGGCACGTGCCGAAGCTGCAGCGGGGATACCTCCAGCGGAGCCTTCACGCTCTGCCGGGCCTGCTCGGCCAAGCAGGGCAAGTGCCAGGCATGCCTGGCGGCGCTGGCGGCCGCGACAACGCAGCCTGCCACCAAGCCCGCCGACAAACCCGCGGACGAACCGGCGGCGAAAGTCGTCGCCGCGGACCAGGACGGAAAGACCGTCGAGGTGGCGATGGGGCAGAAGCTCATCATCCGCCTGAGCGGCAACATGACCACCGGATTCGCCTGGACCGTCGCCAAAATTGAAGGCGACGCGGTCAAGCTCGTCGGCAAGATCGAATACGAACAAGCCCCCGCGCGCGGCCGCGTCGGCGTCGGCGGAACGTTCGTCGCCACGTTCGAGCCCGTCAAGGTCGGTCAAAGCGTTTTGACCCTGGAGTACAAACGCCCGTGGGAAAAGAACACCCCGCCGGCCAAAACCTTCACCCTGACGGTGCAGGTGAAGGCCTCTGCGCTCAAGGCCGCCGCAGAGTCTGCGCGCGAGCAGGAGCGGTTGCAGACGAGCAAGGCGGCCTGGCTCAAGCTCAAGGCCGCCTCTGGCGGCAATTACGAATACGACGTGAAGTTCCAGAGTTGGGTCGGATTCGGCCAGACGACCACCATCGTTGCCAAAGAGGGCAAGGTGGTCCAGAGGCGGCTGGAAAAGTTCAATCGAAACCAGGTGCAGGTGGTTCGCCTGTCGCCCGATGGGACGACGGTCGAGCAGCCTCAGCCCAAACCCGAGGGCTGGACCGAGAGCGCCGACGCGCTGGGCAGCCATGGCGACGGCGCGGCGGCCAAGAGCATCGACGAGTTGTATGATGATGCGCAGAAAGTGCTCGCCGTCGGCGTGCCCGAACACGGCAAGCTGTACGTGGCCTATTATCCCAACGGCGTGCTGCAGCACTGCTTCTGGGTCGACACCCGCATCGCGGACGATGTCCCGCGCCACGGGCCCATCATCAGCGCCTTGCGCATGGGCCAACCCGCCAATCCGTAATGGGGAAACAGCGACCGCAGGCGTCAGCTCACGTGTTTCATTGGAACACGCGGGCTTTCAACATGCGCCCATGAGCCCTCGAAAGGAACCACGCATGCGTCACATGAACAAGAGCGTCGTGCCAGGCCTGATCGTCGCCGCGGCAGTTGCCTTCGCGGCAACCGCGCGCGCCGAAGAACCCAACGGACCCTTTGAGAACATCAAGTTCACCTCGTTATCGGTGAAGTGGCAGTACAGCAAGGACGGCGGCAAGACTTTCTCCGACAAGCCCTGCCCGCCGCCGCCGCCGGGAAGCGAGAAGTCCAAGGACAACGTCGACACGTCGATGTACCAGTACGTCTGGAAGGGCACGTTGGAGATTGCAGACCCGGCCAAGGTCGCCGGCGCGTTCGTGCGAATCTGCGAAGATAGCGACGACCCTCGCGCGTCCATCTGCAATGGAGATATCGTCGCAGCCAGCGGCGGGTACTGGAAAGACCTGGGCTTCTGCCCCACGCTGCTCGACGCCGTGATCAAGGTCAACGGCAAGGAGATCGAGCTTGCCCACGGACCGCTGCTGCAATTCTGGGTGCCCCTGAGCGGCCTCAAGCAAGGCGCCAATACCATCGAGATCAGCGGGCACGTGTACACTTACTGGGGCGGGGCCGCCTGGACGGGCCTGCGAAAGCCTCCGACTCTCATCGACGCGAAGATTGTCGCTGCCGAGCCTCAGCCGGCCAACATCTACAACGGCCCCATCCTCGGCGACACCGGGGAGGGGTACTTCACTTTCGCCTGCCGTACGCAGCTTCCGGCGGAACTGACAATCGAAGCCACGTCGACCGAGCCTGCCCGCCCGACTGTCAAGACTACCGCTCCCGTGGGCATCTGGCACCGCGTCAAGATCGAGCTGCCCAAAGATACGCGCAAGGTCTCCTACACCGTCTCGGCGAAGGTGGGCGATCACGTGACGAAACGCGGACCGTACGCCGTCGCGCTGCCGGGCAAGGAGTTCCGCTTCGTCGCCCTGGGCAACATGCAGCAGCATCCGGTGGCGCCTGAGGAACTCACCAAGCACCCCTGGGCCGTCACCTCCAGGCTCGTCCTCAAGGCCCAGCCGAACTTCGTCCTCAACACCGGCAACCTGATGGAGCAGGAGTCGTGGTCGTTCAATCTCGAGGCGGCCTACGCCGCCCCTGCCGCCGAGATGCTCGCCCGCGTGCCGCATCTGGTGACCCCGTGCAACCGCGATTGGACGGGCATCTTCAACGAGCTGCACGTCACGCCGGCCGCCGACACGTTCGCCCACAACTGGACGAAGGTGGTCGGCCCGGTGCGGTTCATCGGCATCGAGGGCAACGAAGCCTGGAAGAGCGGCGGGGCCAACACCCAGTGGCTCGAAGGCGTGCTCAGCCAGTCCAAGGACAAGTTCATCGTCGTCCTGTGCGGCTATCCTGCGTATACGTCGGGCATCAACAGCAAGCGGATCTACGGCGGGCGCCTGCAGACCCGCGACGTCATCATGCCCCTGCTGGACAAGTACAAGGCCACGATGATGCTCTCGAGCTGGGACCCGACGTACGAGCGCATCGAGCCCCAACCGGGCAAGGGCTGCACGCAGATCGTCACCGGCTGCAGCGGGTGGAAGAGCTGGCACAAGTGGGACGGGCGGTTCGGATCGCACGAGCAGGGCCCCACCGGTCCCACCGCCAACGCCCGCGGCACCAGCGGCAAGCAGACCCTGCCTGACGGTCGCGAGTGGTGCGGCTACTTCGGCCCGCGCCACTTCTGCGTCTTCGACGTGACCGACAGCGCCATCCGGATGCAGGTGCTGGCCACCGGCGGCAATGCTGACGCCGACATCAAAGGGCTCAAGGTCCTCGACGAGAAGACCTTCAAGCCCCGGAACTGAGCAGCCCCGTAGCACGGGCATCTTGCCCGTGAGTAGCATGGGCGTCCCGCCCATGCATGTCGCGGGCCGGGGTGGCACAGGCTTTCCAGCCTGTGCAGGCACAGCCTGGAAAGGCTGTGCCACCGTGCTACTGGATGTAGAACGGGCTCAGCCAGGCGCAGTGGCCGTCCGTCTGACGCACGCGGATGTAGTAGTACTCGTGGGAGGGCGCCTTGTCGGATGCCGGCGGCGTGTGCGTCCATTCGACGGTCACATCGTGCTGGTCGGAGGCCGCCTTGAAGGTCTTGAGCACCTTGCCGCAATGGATGATCTGCGTCTCGGCAATCGACGCCGTGCCATGTATGACGATCGTGAACTTCCGCGGCTGCTCCGGGGCGACCTGCACGTCGCTGCCGATCGGGGCGTCGTTCAAGCGGGCGTCGCCCACGATCCGCGCTCCGCTGGTGGCGTAGCAGCGGCGGGCGGCGATGGCGTCGAAGACCCCAGCCGTGTCGAGTTTCTCCGCCTGGACGGCCGTGATGCCGTGGTAGACGGCCTGGGGTTGGCCCGGCAGGGGGCGGTGGTTGTCGGAGTCGCCGGTGAAGGCCAGCTTATACCCCAGCGACAAGGCGTGGCGGATGGAACTGTCGTCCTTTCCGCCCCGCCCGCCGGCGTGCCACTGCGGCTCTTTCTCGTATGACTCCTGCGACCCCGGTCCGCGCATGATCTCGGCCGCTCCGAACGCCGACTTGTCGGCGATGTCGGGCCAGCGGGCGTTCTCGCCCAGCGGATGGGCCGGTACGATCATCGTCTTGCCGGGGATCATCACGGCGCTCAGGGCCTGGCAGAAGGCGGCGGAGTCCAGGCCGCCCTTGGATCCGACGTTCTTGACGTAGGCGGCCATCGCCTTCTCGAAGCTCTCAAAATCACGCGCCATGAGCAACTGGTGTCCGGGCGCGCCGGCGATCTCCAGCGCGGGCACGCGGCAGAACTTGCCGGTCTGTTCGAACTGGCGCCCGATGCGGGCGTAGTCGACGTACGTCAGGTTGGCGAAGTCGCCCTGTTCGCTGATATGGTCGCCCGGGCCGGTGAAGTCCAGGCCGATGCGGGTCCGCGCCCAGGCGATCACGTCGGCGGTGGGGTAGTCGCCGTCGGAGAAGCTGGTGTGGACGTGGATGTCGCCGAAGTAGACGGCCCGCCCGTCCAGGCTCCGCGGAAGGGCGCTGCTGCGGCAGGTTCGCCCGGCACTGTCGCTCACGTGCAGAGCGGCGGCGTCCTGCAGCGGCGCTGGCAACTGCACCTCGGTCAACTCGTAGCCCGGCGCAGCGGCGACGGTCATCGACTTGCCGCCCTCGTCCTTGATCGTGTACGTCACGCCCGCGCTGTCGGCAGGGTTGTCGCCCTTGTCGAAGGCCTGGATGAGCAGCCGCCCATCGGCCTTGCGGTACGCCTTGATGTACTGCGCCGGACCGCTGAGCGTCCGCACGATCAGCGGTTCGCTGACCGGCGCGGCTGCCTCCATGGCGACCGCCGCCGGCTCGAGCCACATGCTCGCCTGGCGCATCGTGTATCGCTGCGTGATGGCCGAGACGCCGTCATACTTGCGGCCGCGCACGGTCAGCTTCGTGCCCGCGGGCAATTCTTTGGGGGCTTTGATAACGGCCATCAGACCGTACTTCTCGTACTGGCCCCACTTGCCGGTGATGTCTTCGAAGGTCGGCACGTCGCGCAGGGTCAGCGGCTCGCCCGCGACCGTGACGCCGGTCACCTGGAAAACGCCGACGATCACCGGGCGCAGCCGGCTCTCCTGGCGAAGGCGCAGATCCGTGCCGGCGGCAACGTTGCTGCGGAGGATCAATTCAAACGTCATCTCGGCCTGGTCCAGCCGCACGCCGGCGACCTTGGCCTGCCCCGCGCCCGCGCCGCTGGGCGGCGCCGCCGCGGCGGAACTTACCGTACAGCCCACCACAACGAGTCCTGCCACCAGAAGAACGATTGTCATCTGCGTCATGTTGCTGCTCCCTTGCTTGTTGGCGAGTCCGATTCTACCGCGCGACGATCCGTCTTTCAGCCGCCATTTGGCCGGGCAACGGAACGTTGCGAATTGATGGCGGCCGGGCTACAATCAATTGCTGGCCGCACAGCACGTCGGACCGACAGGCGTTGGCAGCGGTTGCGGCCGGTGCCAGCATGGGCCTGCACTCAGACCTGAGAAACCGGGGCAGGGGGTATAGGAGCGCGACGATGCAGCCGAACGAACCAGCGGCCTTCAGACACGCGGTGTGCGTGTATCCCTATCGGCGAGAGCTCAATGAGGCGGGTTTCTGGCCGCCGCTGGGGCTCGAATTCATTGCCGCTGTCGTCCAGCGACACGCCCGGACCCTGGATGTGGTCGATCTTCGAATGGAGAAAGGGCGAACAGGCGACTTCCTGCGACCGGAGACAGACCTGGTCTGCTTCTCGGTCAATTGGGACCTCGATCGCGAGTTTCTGGACGAAGAAATCCGTTCCGTGCCGCCGGGGATTCTCACGATTGTCGGCGGCCGACACGCAACCGAGTGTCCGGAGCGGTGGCTGACGGAGTTCCCTAATATCGATGCAGTGGTCCGAGGCGACGGCGAGGAGGCGATGGAGGAACTATGTCGGGGCGTGCCGATGGACGAGGTTGCCGGGCTGAGTTTCCGCAAGGACGGGCTCATCCGACATAATCCCAACCGGACCCTCGGCCAAGCGCCTGACGACCTGTACCCCGACCGCCGGCTCCGCCGCGGGGCGTACGTCCTGAAGATCAAGGGCGTCAGCACGGGCCTGAAGGTCGATTCGATCGCCACCTCGCGCGGTTGTCCGTTTCAGTGCAAGTTCTGTTCATTCAATCGAAACCCCTGGGGCGAGAAGCGCAAGTGGACGGCCCGGTCGCCGGAGTCCGTCGTCGATGAACTGGGGCAGATGGACGCTCGACTGGTCGGCTTCACCGACGATCTGTTCACGCACGACATGGACCGGGTCGAACGGATCTGCGACCTGATCCTCGCCCGGGGCATCCGCAAACAGTATATCGTCAACGCCCGACTGGAGATCGCCCGGCGCCCGGAGGTCCTGCGGAAGATGGAGCGGGCGGGTTTCCTCATGCTCCTTCTGGGCATCGAGTCCGCCCACGACAAGACCCTGCAGTCCATGCAGAAGGGCTTCGGCGTGGCGCGGATCCGCAAGTACTTCGAGGTTCTGCGCCACAGCCGCATGATCCTTCACGGCTATTTCATCCTTGGCTGCATCGGGGAGAGCGTCAAAGACATGCTGGCGATCGGCCCCTTCGCTCGCCAACTCGGCCTGGACACGATCGGTCTTTCCTGCCTGCGATACAGTCCCTACTCCGGCCTGGACGAACTGGTCGCTCAAAGCCCGGGCTATCAGATTTCCAGCAGCGGAAAGATCTACTCCGACCACTGCTCCGGCAAACAGATGCGGCGAGTGCGGCGACAGATACATCGGGAGTTCTATACAGCCGCCGGGGTTGCACGCATGGCCCGAAAAGGGCTGCAGGTTGGTGCGGTGAGCCTGTTGCCCGGCGTGCTGCCCTACTTGCCGAAGATCGCTCTGCGATGGATGACGTACTTGCGGGACAGGTCCAGGCGCCGCGCCCAGAAGCGACGCGACGGAGCTGCTCCGCTCTCCTGATCTCGCTGCCTTCCTGGCAGCCTTTCGTAACCACTACGCCCGAGAGGATTCGAACCTCTGGCCTTCTGCTCCGGAGGCAGACGCTCTATCCAGCTGAGCTACGGGCGCGTTTCGATTTCCGATTTTCAATTGGCAATTTCCCAATTGATCAATCCGGAAAACGTATTCTTGCACCTGGCCGCGCGGAAGTCAACATAACCCGCGCCAATCGTGTTATGCTTGGCCCCATGGCGACCCGCGAGAAACAACAACGCGTGTCGCCATGCCACCCATTCTTCTTCCATCCATCCAATCTTCCACCCTTCCATCATTCCCCTTTTCCTCTGCGACCTCCGCGGTCTCCGCGGTGAATCTCACGAAACGGTCAGCACGATCTTGCCGAACTGCTGTCCGCTTTCGAGTCGCTGGGTGGCCTGGTGGATCTGCTCCAGCGGCCATGTCGAATCGATCACCGGCGCCATCGCCCGATCTGACATCAGGTGCAGCAGCTCGTCGAACTCCTCCTGGCTGCCCAGCGTGGCTCCCAGCACCGAAAGCTGTTTCCAGTACAACGTCGAGATGTCGGCCGTCGCCTCGGCCCCGCCGGTGACGCCGCAGTGTACGATACGTCCGCCGCGGCGGGCGGCCTTGAAGTTGATGCCCCAGGTCGCGCCGCCCACAGAGTCAATCACCACGTCGACGCCGCGCCCATCGGTGGCCGCCAGCACCGCCTCGGCCACGTCGCCAGCCGTGTGGTAGTTGATGCCTGCCGCCGCCCCCATCTCTTTCGCGCGGGCAAGCTTCTCGTCGCTGCTGGAGGTGACGATCGCTCTGCCGCCGGCGGCCGTGACGAGCTGCAGCGCCGCCAAAGCCACCCCCCCGCCAATGCCGTGGATCAATACCCTCTCGCCGACGAACAGATGCGCCCGCGAGAACACCATGCGAAAGGCGGTCAGGTGGTCGACGCAGATTGCCGATGCCGCCGCGAAATCCAAGTGCGCGGGCTTGGGATGCAGTGAGTAATCCGGCACGGCCACGTACTGCGCGAACGCCCCCGGCCGCGCCACGCCGATGATGCCCTCGACCATCCGCCGCCCGTGTGACAGCGGCGCGTCGGCCTCGATGCGGTCGAGGCCGCTGTGCATCACCACCTCCTGGCCGACATCGAGCCCGCGGGCGCCGGGGCCCAATTCGGCCACTACGCCGGCGGCGTCGCTGCCGAAGACCCACGGCAGCGGCACGTCCTTGCGCGAACCGCGGCGGATCCAG
Organism: Planctomycetaceae bacterium; assembly: GCA_039680605.1. Lineage (NCBI taxonomy): Bacteria > Pseudomonadati > Planctomycetota > Planctomycetia > Planctomycetales > Planctomycetaceae > Planctomycetaceae bacterium. Next base: position 18,132 of record JBDKTA010000044.1, read on the forward strand.
ATGTCCAGATGGTTCAACGCCGCCGCCCGAACCTCCAGCAGCGCCTCGCCCGCCGCCGGCTTGGGCCGCTCGATGTCCTTGATCTGGATCGCATCAATGTCGCCGAATCGTTCCAGCACCGCCGCTTTCATGGTCGGCTCCTTTCGGTCAATCCTAGGCGGAGAGAAACAGCTACGTCCACGAATGTGACGAATTACACGAATGGGGACGGGGAGTGCGCGATTGCAGGATTAAGGAAACCGAGCATCCGGCTCGCCGGCTATGCCCCGGCCTGGTCCTGCATGGTCTTCCGCACTTCCTGGCTGAGCCGAACCGCACACCAGTTGCGGCCGCACATCGAGCAGAAGTGCTCTTCGGTGCTGACGTCGCGGGTGCGGATTTCTTTGGCGGCTTCACTGTCGAAAGCCAGCTCGAATTGTTTCTTCCAGTCGAAGTCGGCTCGGGCGGCGGCCATCCGGTCGTCCCAGTCGCGGGCGCCGGGGAGGTGGCGGGCCACGTCGGCGGCGTGGGCGGCGATCTTGTAGGCGATGCATCCGGTTCGCACGTCCTCGGGGCGGGGCAGGCCCAGATGCTCGGTGGGCGTCACGTAGCACAGGAAGCTGGCGCCCCAGTAGGCCGCGGCCGTGGCGCCGATGCTCGATGTGATGTGGTCGTAACCGGGGAACACGTCGGTCACCAGCGGGCCCAGCACGTAGAACGGCGCGCCGTCGCAGCAGTCCTGCTGGCGTTTCATGTTCATCTCGATCTGATCGAAGGGCACGTGGCCGGGGCCTTCGACCATTACCTGCACGCCGGACTTGCGGGCGCGCTGCACGAGGTTGCCCAGCACTTCGAGCTCGGCGAACTGCGCGTCGTCGGAGGCGTCGGCCAGGCACCCCGGGCGCAGACCGTCGCCCAGCGAGTACGTCACGTCGTACTCGGCGCAGATGGCGCTGATCTCGTCGAAGAGTTCGTACATCGGGTTCTCGCGACCGTGATGGACCATCCACTTGGCCAGGAGGCTTCCGCCGCGCGAGACGATGCCCAGCTTGCGCGTGTTGGCCAGGGGCAGGTGCTTTCGCAGGAGTCCGGCGTGGATGGTGAAGAAGTCGACGCCCTGTGCGGCCTGGCGCCGGATGGTCGCCAGGATGTCCTCGCGCGTGAGGTCCTCGATGGGCTTGTTGACGATCATCGAGTAGATCGGCACGGTGCCGATGGGCACGGAGGCGTTGGCGATCAGGTGCTCGCGCGTGGCGTCGAGGTCGCCGCCGGTGGACAGGTCCATCACCGCGTCGGCGCCGTACTTGACAGCCCACTGCAGCTTGGTCAGCTCGAGGTCTTTGCAGCTGCTGACGGGCGAGGCGCCGATGTTGGCGTTGATCTTGGTGGTGACGCATCGGCCGATGCCGCAGGGCGCCAGGGTGACGGCCGCCCCGGCCGGAGGCGCCAGGTGCAGGCGGTTTGCGGGGATGACGAGCCGGCCGGCGGCGATTTCGTCGCGGACGGTTTCTGCCGGCAGCGACTCGCGTTGGGCGACGATTTTCATCTGGGGCGTGATGGTTCCCGCCCGGGCGTGCTGGTACTGGGTCATGGGGTTGCTATTCCTGGGAGAGGCGTGCCGATTGCTCGGTGGCCCGGCGGAGCTGGTCGCGAAGCTGGGCGGCTTCCTCGTACCGCTCATCGGTGACGGCTTTGTCCAGCGCTTCTTTGAGTTTCTGCATCGGGTCGGCGGGGATTCGCGCCTCGATCTCGCTGACCATGGCCTTGAGGATGGCGATTTCGCCGGAGCTTTCGATGGCGTCTTCCTGTCCGAACTGGCGGCAGAAGTCTTCGATGTCTTTGATGCCCTTGCGCACCGACGCCAGGGCGGTCTTGGGGCGGTTCTGCTTCAGCGCCAGCCTCGCGCGGGCGCGGGCGATCATCATGATCACGTACGGGCGGTACTGCTCGAGGGCGTACTTGTCCGACTCGTCGCGGGCGTAGCGGCGGCAGAGATCGAACGCCCGGACGTTGCGCATCGCGTCGCGCTCGACGCTCTCGTAGTCTTCCAGCACGAACTCGGCCAGGTAGCGGTGGTAGTACATCACGCCTTCGCCGCGCAGCAACTCGCAGGCCTGCTCATCGAGGTCGAAGCCCTCGTCGCTGCCGTGCTCGTCGACCCAGCGGCGCAGCAGATGCTCGTGGTAATCGAGCAGGCTCTCGTAGCCGTGGGGGCGTTTGCCGTCGGGGCGGCCTTCGGCTTCCATCTGCAGCAGCCCCAGGTCCAGGCGGAGCTGGATCTTGCTCTTGCCGTCGGCGCCGCGGATGCGCCGGGCGGTAATCTGGCCGGGCTCATAAGGCCAGTCCGACAGAATGTTCGTGATATCCAGTCCCATCGTCTACATTCTATCGCTGCACAGGCGTGGCGTGTAGGGAAACCTCTGTTAGCGGAAAAACGCCCAGCCATTGCAATGGCTGGGCTTAGGAACTTCTAGCGTGCCGGCGCTGGGGCGGCTGCCGCCGGCGCGGGCGGGCGCGGGGTCAGACGGATGTTCAGCAGGTCCATGTCGAGAATCTTCTTCTCGCCCAGCAGCGTGTTTTGCCCGATGGCGAAGACCTCGATGCGGCTGGGGAACCGCATGTCCTTGCCCAGGCGGGTGAAGGTGTACCGGGTGATGGTTCCGCTCTGGCCCGGCGCGTCGCCGCCGGAGGTGGCGAACTGCAGCAGGTTGCTGCCGCGGTCGAGATAGTACGCCTTGGCCCAACCGTCTCCTGCCGCGGCGACGCGGATCGCGTCGATGCCGTCGATGCGGGCGCGGCTCTGGCGGCCGGGCCGCTGGCTCGTGTGGACCGAGACCAGGTTCAGCACTCCCGGGGCCCGTTCGAGGACCATCGGCAGGGCGTTGGTCAGGAGGGTTTGCAGATCGCTCTCGCGGGCGGGGGCGGGATGAAAGGCGACCTTGCCCTCTGGGTCGACGACGGCCTGCCACGCCCCGGCCGGGCGGGTCGAGCTGGCGGTAAGCGTCCAGTTGATCAGATCGATCGCCTGGCGATGGCGGTCGACGTGTGCGGTTCCGCCGTCATTATAGAAGGTCACCACCGCGTCGTAAGTGACGGTCTGCACGTTCTGCCAGGCCTCGATGCCGCCCATGGCTTTGATGCTGGCGGCGACGGCGCCCGAGGGCGCGATCAGCGCGGGCGGGGGCGGTTCCTGCACAACCGTCGCGGGCGCGGGGGTCGGCTTGACCACGCAACAGCCAACCAGGGCAGGGACCGCTGCAGCGATCATCGCAAATGTCCAGGGGCGAACGTTCATTGGTGTTCTCCTTTTCGAGCGTCAAAGTACAACGGCAAAACCGCCCAGTCAATCGATTGCGGATTTTTAAGCAGTGAGGGACAGGGAGTGCGGGATTAAAGGATTAGGGGGATTAAGAGGATTAAGAAAGTAAACGGAGACTGCTGAAATTAGCGGCGGGGCTTGCCCCGCGCGTCCCCATGACTCGGGGAAAGAATTACGTCCACGAATGTCACGAACCTGTCCGCCGTAGCCTTGGCGAAGGCGGATGGCACGAATAAAGAGAAAAGAAACAAAGATGAGGACGAGGACGAAAACTCTCCCCGTTCTCTCTTTGTTTTAATCCTCTTAATCCCCCCAATCCCGTCCCAATCCCGCACTCCCCGTCCCCGTCCCCGGGCTCTGAAAAGAAACAACCGACGTCTACGCTTTCCTGGCGATCAGCATCACCGTTTCGCTCTTGAGGTCGTGAAGCGTCGAGAAGTCCAGGCCGCCGAATTGCTGCACGTCGGTCCATCCGCAGCGGGCCAGGGCGGCGGTGATCTCGGCGACCCTCCAGGGGCGCAGGGTCGTGCTGTGCAGGGTGTGAACGGCCTGTTCGCCGGCCCAGGTGATTTCCAGGATGTTGAACCGCAGGCGGTCGTTAAGGAAGTCGTAGAAGCGGACGAAGGTCTGCTCGCCGCTGCGGTCGATGCCGACGACGCGCTCGCCGAGCCTGAGGACGCGATCGTAGTTGAGCAGTTGAAGCACGCACACACCTCCGAGGCGGACAATCGCGGCGAAGGCGGCCAGGGCGGCCTCGATCTCGTCGGCGGTCAACAGGTGCGGCAGCGAGTTGCCCATGCACAGCACGGCGTCGACAGGGTCCTCGACCCGTCCGGCCAGGTCCTGCATGGGCACGCACATCCAGCCGACGTTCAGTCCGGCCTTGAGGGCCGCCGAAGCCGCCTCGTCGACCATCGCCGCCGAGATGTCCGTGCCGGTGACGGTTACGCCCGCCCTGGCCAGGGCAATGGCATAGGCGCCGGTGCCGGTGGCGGCATCGACGGCCGACGCGGTCGGGTAGCGCTTGAGAAACTCCCCGACGAAGGCTTCGATCACCTTCACGCGCCCGGCGGCGCCGGTGATCTTGTCGTAGCCGGCGGCGATTTCGTCATAAAAGGTCATGATGCGCCCTGAGCTATTCTAGGCCCCGGCTCCAATTTCCAATTGGGAGAAACAAATCCGAAAACCGAATTTCGAAATCCGAAACAAACAGTTGAAACAACAAAGAACAAACAACAGAGGAATCCGCGCCAGGAGGTCTTTCAGGTTGTTGTTCAATTGGAAATTGAAAATCGGAAATTGGAAATAGTCCTAGTCGTTCATCGTCGCGGCCATGCGGTGGACGGCGTCGTAGTGGCGGCACATGACGGCCCAGTCGAACTGGTCGGCCGTGCGTTCGACCTGGTTTCGCATGGTGATGCGTTGGCGGCGATCCATGCGGCAGAACTGCAGCAGGCGCCCGGCGAGCTGCTGGGCAGACTCCTCGAACGACTTGCCGCGGCGGGGCACGACGTAGATGCCGGATTCATCATGATCGGGCATGGCCTGCGAGACGTACGAGCCGAAGCCCGACAAGTCGCTGGTGACGGCAGGGATCCCGCGCGCGACGCACTCCAGCGGCGTGTAGCCCCACGGTTCGTAAAAGCTCGGGAAGATGCCCAGGTGACAGCCGCGCACGAACTGGTCGTAGTCCATGCCCCACAGCGGATTGTTGGCGTTGACGAAGTCGGGGTGGTAGATCACCTTGACGCGGTCGTCGGCGCCGTTGACCAGGTTGAGGTAGCGAAGCTGGTTGAGCACCTCGTCGTGCTGGTCGTCGACCAGGTCGTGCGTGACGATCGTCGGTAGCGAGTGGCTCTTGCGGGCGTGCAGCAGGCGCTTGAGCCGCAGCCGCCAATAGTCGTCCACCAGGGCGTTGCAGTCGGGGATCTGCCCGCCGGCGGCCGCGGCGAAGAGTCGCTGGCCGATCTGGTCGCGAATCGCCAGGCAGTTGCGCTGGAGCTCCTCGAGCATCGCGATTCGGTTGAGCACCTCGGCGTTGATCGAGCGGAACGGCTGGCGCGTGATCAGGAAGAACACCACCGTGCGGTCGCTGCCCTGCAGCAGCGCGTTGAGCCGCGCCATGCACTCCAGCGTCAGGTCGTAGCCCTTGTTGCGGTACTCGTAGCGCCCCGCCGAGAAGAAGTACAGCGTGTTCTCCAGGTCGAAGGTATAGCTGGGGAAAAACTCGCCCATCACGAAATGGTTGATGCGTTCCTTGTACTGCAGGTGCAGGTTCTGGAACTCGTGCATCGCCACGAAGCGCTCGATGTTCAGCCCGTTGGGCAGCAGCGCCGTCGGGCGGCGCCCCAGCAGGTGGTCGCACTCGTCTGCGGTGATCTGGCTCAGCGTCGTCAGCACGTGCGCCCCGTGGGCGGCGGCGCGTTCGAGCTTCACGTGCGGCTCGATGTTCATCGCGCGGGCCTCTTCCAGCCAGTTCACGCGCGCCAGGCGGTTGTAGAAGCCCAGGTCGCTCGAGGCCAGGTACCGCCCCAGCAGCGTCGCGTGCGTGGTGAAGACGATCGACACGCCCAACTTCGCCGCCCGCAGCGCAGGGATGGCCGAGCCGCCCATCCATTCGTGGAAGTGCGCGATCACCGGCGTGCGCGACGCGTGTTCGGCCATCAGGAAGCGGAAGAACTGCTCGACGCTCCAGCCGAAGGCGATCACCTCGTCGAACAGCGGCTCGACGGGGCAGTGGATGGCGAAGTCGCGCCAGAAGCGGTAGCGGATCTCCGCCAGGCGACCAAAGGCCGCCCGAAGGTCCAGCAGGATCGTGCGCGGCTGACCGGTGATCAGCCATCGCCCGTGATGGGCGGTGATCCCGAGTTCGGCGAGCTTTTTCACCACCTCGGCCAGGTGCCCGGTGGGGCGGATCTCTTCGAACTCCAGCGGGCTGACCTCGTCGTTCCACGGACCGATCAGGCAGTAGTGGTCGCCCCATCGCTCGACCATGCAGGGCGTCTTGCTGCGCAGGACGGTGTAGATGCCGCCGACCTGCTGGCAGACTTCCCAGGCGATCTCGAACAGCAGCCCCTTGCCCGCCGGCGCCGCCTCGGGGGCGGCCTCGGGTTCTTTTCTGCTTCTGCGACTCATGAAGGCTTCTCGTGTGCCATGAAGGCCTCGATCATCGTGACGATCCGCAGCTTGTCTTTGACATTCACCAGGCGCCGCACTTCCTGTCCTGACGACAGCAGCACCAGCACCGGGATCGTGCTGATGCCGAACCGCCGGCCCAGAGCTTCCTGCTTATCGACATCGACTTTATACACCTTGAGCCTTCCGTGAAAATCGCCCGCCGCTTCCTGCAGCGCCGGTTCCAGGCGACGGCAGTCGATGCACCAGGGGGCATGAAAGTCTATCAGCACCGGCAGCGCCGAGCGCCCGATTTCGTCGTCGAACGAGTCTTCAGAAAGTTCCGCAATGTCCTGGGGCACAACCGTCTCCTTGTCGTGGCGGGTCAGCAGTCCAGGGCAGATAGTATCGCAGCGCCGCCGCGGCGGAAAGAAAATCCCTTTGGGATAGCTCCTGAGCTTGGTCTATTCCGCATATGTCCACCGCCGAGGTCGAATAGCGCAGGGCCGGCAGCATCGGGTTCCGTGGCGCGAAGGGCCGCAGGCCTGAAGAGCCACGATCCCTTAGCTCATGCAGTCTTCCGGGCTCATACCTGGGGTTTGGGTGCTTTTTGGGTGCTTTTACGGTGCATTTTGGAGGGGTTGGCGGTGTGATCCATCTCTGAGCGTCGAGATGTCCGCAGAACAGTCGATAATCTGCCGTTTTTTGACTTGCAAAATTGCGGTTCCGTGGTAAGGTGATCACAGGTCGAGCGTAGGCCTTGTGTTTGAGCGATTGCAGAGGCGGCCCCTTCATCAGGCGGCCGAAAGCGCTCAACGGAGGCAGGCATATCTCCGACCGTAGTGGTTTCATATTGTGCTTCACGAATCATCTTTTTGCTGTTATCGCGGCTGGCAGTGATTGTGTTTTCCCATCGTTGCGATGGGCCTGTCAACGTCAGCAATGGCCAAAGGAAAGGGAAACGAGATGAAGATCCTTACAGCGATTGCAGTTGTTCTTGCGGCAGGCGGGACGCTCTGGGCGGCGCCGGTGACGGTTTTCCAAGACACTTTTGACGGTTACAGTTCGTGGCAGAACCCCGATGGCGGATGGCAGAATCCGGGTTCACTTTCCGTTGCCGACCGCGGTGGTGGAGACAAGTATATTTACAGTGTGGCTTACAATGTTTGGGCAATGCCATACCACAGTGCCTCCATCGACTGGGCCAACGTCGACAAGGTCACAATTACCGCCAGCATGATGACATCCGGAGCTCGGACCTGGGTAGGCCTGACCCGCAACTCTGCTCCGACCGAAGAAATGTTCTACATGGGCGAGTACGGGTTCGCATATAACGAAGGCGACCCACCCACTTCGTATAACCATTTTGGGATCAAGTGGGATGGCGTCCTCTATGCCAGTACTGTCCGTACAGATGCGGCATGGCATACGCTTTCAATGGTCATCGATCAGACCAACGACCGCGTTGACCTGTTTATTGACGGCGGCACAACCTCGATCGCCACGGTCAACGGTCTTGGCACTAGTTATCTCGACATCGGCAACATCGGAATGCGCATTCAGAAGCACGGGTACGTGTCTGCCGTGTCGGATGTTCTGTTGCAGACCGAAATCGTCGCGCCCGTCCCCGAGCCGGCGACGATGAGCCTGTTGGCGCTGGGCGGTGTGGCGGCGGTGATTCGCCGGCGCAGAAAATAGTCCGCGCGGCGGTAACGTTTGTTTTTCATCAATGCCCCGGCACTGCGATGCCGGGGCATTTTCTGCGCTCAGGGCGCTGGTTGATGGAGGGGCGGCGGGCGCGATGCGGGGGGCTACCGGCGGAACGTTGCTGCCGTCCGCCCGATTGCTTTAAGGGCGGGCAGGCAGTCCACCTCGATGAGCCCGCTTCGCATGGCTTTGGCGTCCCAGGTGATGACGCCGCCGCGCTTGAGCAGGGTCTCGGTGATGGCGGCTGGCCGATCGCCCTGCCATCGCACCGCCGCGCCGCGCTGGGCGCCCCAGGTCGCCCCCAAGGGCAGCACGGCGTGCCACTGCAGGCCGTCCACTCGCCGCCCTGGGCAGGAGAGCTTTGCCGCATCGGCGAAGAACGAGGCCGTGAAGTCTTCATACGGGCTGTTGCGCCGGGGCACGCCCTCTCGCCCGAAGCCCACCAGCGCGTCGGGGTTGCCCGCGCGGGCGGCCGCGGCGAGCATGCGCTGCAGCACCGCCGCGTCGTTGATCCCGGCGATCCACCAGGCTTTGACCGCCGTCCCGTAGCGCCGCGACCACTCCTCGATGACCGCCGCGGAACCGGCCGCCTCGCCGATGTCGCCGGTGCCGGCCCCGGCGGTGCAGTAGAGCACCAGGGCGATGCCCTGCTTGTCCAGCTCGCCGGCCAGGTCGGCAATCAGATCTCGCTTGGGCGCGAGACCGGGGCGGTCCTTCTCGATGACCGAGTTGGGCGCCAGCGGAAAATCGCCGTGGTACCGCACGGGGATCATCAGGTATCCGGCGCCGCATTCCTTGAGCTGGCGAGCCAGGGCGGGGGCGTCGAAGGCCGCCACGGTCGCATCCCACTCCTGTGGCGTTCGGATGCGCTGGAGCGTGGGGGCATAGAACAGGAACACGCCCCACTTGCTCTTGTAGAACCACTCGGTGCTGGGGGGCTTGGCGGGCGTTGCGCGGGGGGCGGGCTTGGCCGCGGCGGCGCCCGAGGCGTAGATCCGCACCGCCCGCGGGTCGGCCACCACCACGCCATTGTCGAGGATGCGAGCCCGCGTGTCGAAGCCCGCCAGATCTTTGAGGCCGCACAGGGCGTCGGGCAGTTCCTGCCTCGCCAGGTGCCGCCCGGTGGCGGGGTCGAACATGTCGACGTACATTCGCGAGTCGGCAAGGCTGTAGAAGGGCGGGGGGGCGGGCTGCCCGCCGACGGCGCGCATCTGTCCGGTGACGCCTGAGACGACCCAGGCGGCCTCGCCGCCGGGGCGGAAGTCGTGGATGACCGCCTGGATCATGCGGGCGTCCTTGGGCGGCGTGTAGACCGTCTGCCTGCGGGTGGACAGGTCGAACTCGAACAACTGATCGACGGCGTTGGCGTAGATCGCCTTGCCGGTCCAGCGGATCTCGGCCAGGTGGCGGAAGTGGTTCCAGGCGTTCAGGTGGAACTTAGTTTCCCAGGCGGCGGCCTGGTCGCCTCCGCCGCCGCGGGGCGCCACGTGAACTCGGGCGTCGTGACCCATGAACCGCATCGAATCGCCGTCGAGCGAGGCGTAGCCTGACCAGTTCATGTCGTCGGGCATGAAGCGGCGGATGTCGCGGATGGCGCCGGTGGCGGCCTCGAACGTCACCAGGCTCCACCGCCATCCGACGTCGCCCCAGAGCGTGTTGATGACGACGTCGACGCCGGCCTGTCCCTGGCGGTGCAGTGCCGCGTCCCAGATGCCCCCGCTGAACCGCGCCCCCAGCGCCAGGCTGCGCGTCCAGAGCAGCTTGCCCGACGCCGCGTCGATCACGGCGACGTGCGGTTCGTGCGCCGTCGCCGTCACGGCGAAGATCGTTGCTGCGTCGCCGCCGAGGGTCCCGGCCAGGAACCCCAGCTCGAGCGACCAGAGCAACCGCCCGTCGCCGGCGTCGTACGCGCGCAGCTCGTGCAGCGTCGCCGCAATCACGCGGTCGCCTGCCGCCACGACCGCCTGCGGCTGCCGCTCCAGCAGGCGCTGCCAGGCGATCTGCCACTTCGGATGCGTCTTGAGGCATGCCAGCCGCCGCCCGCTGACGACGGCCATGAATCCGTCGGCCTGCCCTTGCGGCGGCAAAACGAGCGTGGCCCGCGGGGCGTTCAACTGCCAGATGCACTTGAGGGGCAGTTGCAGCCCGCCGCCGGCGCCGTCGCGCGGAGGCTCTGGCGCCAGCGGCGGGGCCTCCACCTCGACGATGCTACCGTCGCCGAGCATGATCGGCTCGGCGTTGGGACCCGTCGCCAGACTGGCCGACTCGACGTCGCGCCCCGTCTGGGCAGAGATCCGATGCACCCTGCCGCCCGAAATGACCGCCACTTCGCCGCCGCAGACTGCCCCTTGGCCGGCGATGCCTCCGCGAAACTCCCGGCACCAGAGCTGGCGGCCGCTGGCCAGGTCCACCGCCGCCAGCCACCGCTCGTTGGCGCCGATCACGGCGCTGCCGGTCACGCCCAGCAGGCGGTCCGACGGCGTCAGCACGGTTTCCCAGAGCCCCCGGCCGCTGGCTGTGTCGAAGGCAAGAATGCCCGTGTGATCGCGCGGGGCGATCAGGAGCTTCCTGCCCGCGACGATGGCGCGGCTGCCCTGGCGGGCGAAGTTCACCGACAGGCACCCGCGCGCCTGGATGGCGCTGGCGTAGCCATGCACCCACTCGACCATCCCGTCGCGCACGTCGCAGCGGGCGATCAGCCCCATGTTCGTCGAACAGTACACCGCCCCGTCATGCACGGTGACGGCCGCCGATCGCTGCGCCAGGTCCAGCAGCGTGTGCGGTTGCCATCCGATGTCGCGCTTCCAGAGCAGTTGTCCGTCCTCGCTGGCCAGGCACGCCAGGTGCAGCAGGACGGGGGTGCCCGCGTCGCGCCCGGGACCTTGACCGGCGTCGCGGGCGATTTCGGCCGGCGCGGCCAGAACGTAAACGCGCCCGTCGACGACGGCCGGTTCGCTCATGAAGTTCAGGTCTCTGCAGTCGCTGCGGTCCCGCGTCGACCACGCCTCGCGCCCGGTCGCCAGGTTCAGGGCCGTCACCATCCAGCGCCCCTGCTGGAGCGTCAGGGTGAAGGCAACGGAACCGTCGTCGCACACCGCGGCAGGGCCCACCGCGACGGGGCGGCGGCTGAAGGGGAAGTGCCGCATGTCGCCCAGGTAGCGCCACGCCGCGGCGGCGTCCCACGAGGGGGGCTCCTGCGAGGCCTCGCCGGGCGGATAGGTCCACACCGGCGTGGGGCGGCCGCTGTCGTAGCGAGCGATGCGTCCCGGGCCCGAGACAATCAGCGCCGCCCCGGTCGTCGCGATGGCCTGGACCGGCCAGGGGCTGTGCGCGCCCTGGTCGGCGGGCGGGCCCTGGAGGTCGTCCGTCGGCCAGTCCGGCGGCAGGCTGATGCGCCGGCGCGCCAAGGCGTTCAGCGCCAGCGAGCGGGTCTGGTCTGCCGCGGCGGCCTGGGCGAGCAGTTGGCTCTTGAGCTTTCCTGCGGGAATGGTTCCGCCGAACCAGGGCATGAGCGTCTCGTTGGGCACGGCGTCCATGGCGGTCTGGAAGTCGGCCCCGCTGCTTTGGGCCAGCGCCATCCACAGCCCGGCCTGGGCGGCGCGTCGCAGCGCCGGGTCGCCGCCGCGGCGGGCGGCGTCGCGGAAGGCGGCGATCGCCCACTGGCAGCGCCCCTGGCGCAGGGCCTGCTCGGCGAAATCCACCTCCAGCTCGTGCAGGTTCGCCGCCCAGGGATATTGCCTCAGCCCCAGCGCCAGGTCGTCGCCGCTGCCGGTCAGGCGCACGGCGTCGGCGATCCGGGCGGCGCCCTTGAACTGCGCCGCACGCAGCGGCTCGAGCCGCTGGGGCGTCAGCTCGTCCAGCGCCGCCGCGGCCATCACCTGGAACGACACATAGTGCGACTCGTCGCGCTTCATGAACGCTTCGCTGCCGGCGGCGCGGTCGAGGATCTCCTGCGCCGCGGCCGCGTCGAGCGCGCCGGCGGGGTTGGAAAGCTTGTCGCCCTGCGTCAGGGCCTCCCAGCGGGTCTGGAGCTCCTGGTTCTGGATGAGGCCCTCGATCGACCCGGTGGGGGCGTCGGTCAGCAGGGCGAAGGAGTTTGGGTTTCCGGCGCGGTCTGCCCACTTGGCCGCCGCCACGAAGTGACCGTACGGCAGGAGGAGGTTCTGGGCGATCTCGTTGAACCGGGGCACCGTCTTGCCCAGCCGCTCGATGCGGTCGAGCTCGCCGGCGAAAACGTCGTAGCGGTCCTCCTGGACGCTCATCTCGGCCAGCGCGCCCGCCGCCTGCGCCAGCAGCGGGCTGTCGTCGGCGATGACGCCGCGGGCGTGCAGCGCCAGCACGTCGTCGATGGCGAACTTCCACTGCGCCGCGTCGGGGCTGAAGTAACTGCCGGCGTAGGGCCACTGCATCATCCAGCCGTACGCCTCGGCGTGCTGCTCTTTGCGGGCGGGGAAGTCGTGTACCAGCTTCCAGCCCCAGTAGCTTCGCCAGTAGCCCATGCCCAACTGCTGGTAGCTCATGGCGATGGTGCGGTAGGCCTGGAGGTGCTTGTCCTTCTCGCGGGGGAACCGCTCCATCAGCGCCTTGTGTAACGCGATCCGCCGCAGCGCCACGATCTGACCGGCCGCCTGAGCCAGGCTTTTGTCGGCCGAGAGCTCCTCGCTCCACGCCTGCTCGCTGTTAGCCGCGACAGTCGCCTCCCACGTCGGCTGCCAGACGATGTTCAGGGCGGTCCACTGCGGGGGAAAGAAGTCGATCTTGCGCGGCGCCGCGGGCTGCGCAGCGCACAGCGCGCCGGTCAGCATCGCAACGGCCACCAGTTGAGGGCACAGCAGTCTCACGACACGATTATGCAGCATGGGCACAGAAAATTCCGCGCTGAAATGCCCTCCATGGCACAAACCGGCATCTCTTTAACCCCCGCCCCGGACAATGCGATTGAAGAAACCAGCCGCCATGGCCGCGCTGCTCGCCTCGCCGTACCCGAAGGCGGGTGGCATGGCGACACACGTTTTTGTTTCTCGTGGGTCGCCATGACCAGCGCATGTCCATGGCGACCCGCTGAACAACGCGTGTCGCCATGCCACCCGTCAAATGCGGCGGCATCTAGTTACTTGTGCCCCTCTCCTCGTTCTTCTCTGTGCCCCTGTGGCCCAACTTCCTGGCGCGGCCGCCCGCAAAAGCCTTTGTGGCCCCGGACGCGGATGCTATGATGCATCTCTTTCCCCCTGGCAGGAGTTTGTGGATGGAACTGCCGCGCCGCGATGATGACGACCGATTGCTGCCCGCCGGCGAGGCGACAGACATCCGGCGGCGCCTGCGCGTTAAAGCCGCCTCCCACGATCTGGCCAGCGTCGCCCTGTGCGCCTTCGACCACCGCACGCGAATGCTCCCGTTCATCTACGCCGACTTGCGGATGGCCCCAGCCGGAATCCGCGCCATCGGCTCGGCGCTGGCTGATAGCGGGTTCGAAAAAACGCGCCTCGTGCTTCAGCAGTGGAACCCCAACGTTCACGCCGGCCGCGTGCGGCTTGACGGGCGCCTGCCCGACATGCTGCTGATCTCGAGCATGGGCCTGCACATCGACCGCGCGCGGCGGATGCTGCGCCAGGCCTGCGCGATCGACCCGGCGCACCGCCCGCTGATCGTCGCCGGCGGGCCCTCGTGCGTCTATGCGCCCTGGGACCTCTTCAGCCCCGACGACGCAGACCCGTGGCGCGCGGATATCGCCGTCACCGGCGAAGACTACGTCTTCCTGGCCATGCTCGAAGCCGTCCTCGACACCCGGGCGCCGGGCGAGCCCCTGCGGGCCGCCTTCATGCGCGCCAAAGCCTCCGGCGCCCTCGACGCCGTGCCGGGACTGGTGTATCCCGTCGGACCCGACGGCCGCGCGCCCGAGGCCCTGGTCGACACCGGCATCCAGCGCCTCTGCGGCGACCTGGACGAACTGCCCGACCCCACGCTGGGGTACTCGCTGCTCGAGCCGCCCAGCCGCCGGCGCGATCTGTCCGGGGCGCCTATCCCCGCCAACAGCGTACACAAGCACACGCCCATCGGCTCGCTGGCGATGACCTTCGGCTGCCGCTTCTCCTGCGGGTACTGCCCGATCCCCGCCTACAACCAGCGCACGTACCGCGCCAAGAGCGGGCCTCGCATCGCAAAGGAAATGTCGCAGCTCGCCAGCCAGTACGGCATCAAGTATTTCTTCGGGGCCGACGACAACTTCTTCAACGACCCGCCACGGTCGCTGGCGATCATCGAGGCCATCGCCGCCACCACCGGCACCTGGGGCAAGAAGCTCGGGCGCACCGTCCGCTGGGCCACCGAAGTCACCGTGCATGACGTGCTGACGATGAAGGACCACCTGGCGGTGGCGCACAAGGCCGGTCTGCGGGCGCTGTGGATGGGCGTCGAGGACATGACCGGCACGCTGGTCAAGAAGGGCCAGACCGTCGACAAGACCATCGAGGCGTTCCGCCTGCTGCGAAGCCACGGCATCTGCCCCATGCCGATGATGATGCACCACGACGATCAGCCGCTCTGGACGCGCACGGGCGCCGGCGGGCTGCTCAACCAGGTGGGCCTGCTCAAGAAAGCCGGCGGCGTGGCCATGCAGGTGCTGATGATCACGCCCTCGGCCGGCTCGAAACTTTACGTCGACACTTTCACCTCCGGCATGGTGCTCGAGAGCGTCGGGTCGCGCCAGGTTCAGCCGCACATGTACGACGGCAATTACGTCATCGCCTCCACCGCCCGCCGCCCGTGGCGCAAGCAGTACAACCTGATGATCGCGTACCTGTCGTTCTACAATCCCCTGCGATTGATCTGGACGCTGCTGTGGCGCAAAGACCGCCTGGGCTTCAAGCCCGCCGGCGTGCAGTTCATCGGCATCGGCGGCCTGCTCCAGACCGTCCGCCGCACCTTCACCTGGGGCCTGCGCCTGGCAATGTGCAAGATCACCCGCCTCAAAGCCCCGCTGGCCAGCCCCATCCCCATGCGAGCCCCCGACGGCGCCCGTGCGGCCCATGACATCTCGCAGTAGCACGGGCATCTTGCCCGTGAGTCACACGGGCGCCCCGCCCGTGCTGTCATTGGATGAGAGAAGCCACAAGATCTATGACTTGCTTAGCGGCCTTCATGGCCTGCGCCGCTTCCGCTGAAGTGTAAGCGTCGCCCGGCACCAGATCGGGCAGGCCATTGGGATACCTTGTCGGAATATAAAGTTTGTCGAGACGCGCTGCTTGATTCTTAAGCTTGCCGAGCGTTGAGGCGACAGATTGATCAGGGAAATCCTGGATCAGTTTCAAGACACTGTGTCCCCACGGATCGAAGCTGTGGAAATACCATAGCGCCTTGACGGCTTTCTCGGCAGCTTGCTGGGACTGAAAGCAGGCCCATTCGTGGCTGCCCATCGCACGTGAGCCTTGGGCGGTTTTGAGATCGCGCTGGGCTTGCTCAAGCCAGCGAGCGGCTTGTTGTGCGTTTTTTTCCAGACTCATATAGAATGATTCCTTCCTGCAGCGCGCGGCGAACGAACGCGCGGTCCTTCATATCCTCAAACTCGGCAGGAGTATAAACCAGGACCTCGATGGCCTCGTGCAGCGCCTCCGACAGAGGAATCATGTACCGCACGAGCCGGTCCAGGAAGCGATCATTCGTCTCTTCCACGAAAATAACGTCGACGTCCGAATGCCGCGTCGCCGTTCCGCGCGCATGCGAGCCGAATAACACTGCCAAGGTCGCGCCGTTAGCTCGTGCCGCCTGCCTGACCGCCCGTCGAATTGCCGTAAGATTCGTCACGTCAAGAACAATACCAGCCTCCGGGCAGGCGAACAAGAGAATCGACGAGCCTTTCCGTCTCGATTCTCGATCTTGCTCGCCTCCGCCGCCTCCAATAGAATCATATCTTCCACAAAAAGGAATCCTTCCATGACCCAAGCTGCCGCGCCTGACGCTCCGAAATCCAAGCCCGCCAAACCCGCCTACCTCAACGCCTCGCTGCCCATGCCGCAGCGCGTGGCCGATCTCATCGGCCGCATGACCATCCAGGAGAAATGCACGCAGATGCTCTTCGACGCCCCGGCCGTCGAGCGGTTGGGCATTCCGGCGTACAACTGGTGGAACGAGTGCCTCCACGGCGTGGGGCGGTCCGGCATCGCGACGGTCTTTCCCCAGGCGATCGGGATGGCCGCGTCGTGGAACGTCGATCTGATGCAGAAGGTCGCCTCGGCCATCGCCGACGAAGGGCGCGCCAAGTATCACCACTACCTCCGCCGCAACGACGCGGACATCTATAAGGGCCTGACCTTCTGGACGCCCAACGTGAACATCTTCCGCGACGGCCGCTGGGGCCGCGGGCAGGAAACCTACGGCGAGGACCCGTACCTCACCGGCCGCATGGGCGTGGCGTTCGTCAAGGGGCTCCAGGGCGACCATCCCAAGTACCTCAAGAGCGTCGCGACGCCCAAGCACTACGCCGTTCACAGCGGGCCCGAGCCGCTGCGGCACGGATTCGACGCCATCGTCAGCAAGAAGGACCTGCGCGAGACGTACCTGCCGGCGTTCCGCGACACCGTCGTCGAGGGCAAGGCCCTGTCGGTGATGGGCGCGTACAACCGCGTCAACGGCGAGGCCTGCTGCGCCAGCAAGACCCTGCTGCAGGAAATCCTGCGCGACGAGTGGGGCTTTGAAGGCTACGTCGTCAGCGACTGCATGGCCATTTGCGACATCCACGAGCATCACAAGATCACGCACAACGCCACCGAGTCGGCCGCACTGGCCACCGAAAACGGCTGCGATCTCAACTGCGGCAAGGCATACCACTCGCTGCTGGCCGCGGTGCAGGGCGGTCTGCTGAGCGAGGCGTCCGTCGACCGCGCGCTGACGCGGCTGTTCATGGCGCGGTTCCGCCTGGGGATGTTCGACCCGCCGGCCAAGGTGCCCTTTGCCCGCACGCCGTTCTCGGTCGTCGACTGCCCCAAGCACCGCGATCTCAACATCGAGATGGCGCGGCAGTCCATCGTGCTGCTCAAGAACGAGGGCAACGTCCTGCCGCTGAAGAAGAACGTCAAGACCATCGCCGTCATCGGCCCCAACGCCTACGCGCCCAACGTGCTGCTGGGCAACTATAACGGCACGCCGAGTGAATCAATCACGCCGCTGGACGGCATCCGCCGGGCCGTCAGCAAGCAGACGCGCGTGCTGTATCAGCCGGGCTGCTTCGACTTTTCGGACAAGGACAACGAGTGGGTCGGCCGCGCGTCGCGCGGGTTCGCCGAGGCTCTGGAAGTGGCCGAGCAGGCCGATGTAATCGTGGCGGTCATGGGCCTGACGCCCGATCTCGAGGGCGAGGAGATGGGCGGCGAGGGCGGCGGCGACCGCGTCCGCATCGGCCTGGTCGGCATGCAGGAGCAACTGCTCCAGGCGCTGCACGCCACGGGCAAGCCCGTCGTGCTGGTGCTGCTCAACGGCAGCCCGATCTCGATTACGTGGGCGGCCGAGAATGTCCCAGCCATCGTCGAGGCGTGGTACCCCGGCGCCCAGGGCGGCCGGGCGATCGCTGACGTGCTCTTTGGCGACTGCAACCCCGCCGGCCGACTGCCGGTGACGATCGTCAAGTGCCTGGCCGACGTTCCGGACTTCAAAGACTACGCGATGAAGAATCGCACCTACCGCTACATGGAAGCCGAGCCGCTGTATCCGTTCGGATTCGGCCTGAGCTACACGACCTTCGCCTACGACAAGCTCAAGATCAAGCCCGCCGCCGGCGGGTCGTTCGCCGTCAGCGTCGAAGTGACCAACACCGGCAAACGCGACGGCGACGAGGTCGTGCAGCTTTACGTGACCGACGAAGAGGCCTCGGTAACCACGCCCAAGCGCGACCTGCGCGGCTTCAAACGCATCACGATCAAGCGCGGCCAGAAGAAGCGCGTGGCCTTCACCCTCACGCCTCGCGATCTGTCGCTGATCAGCAACGACGGCAATCGCATCCTCGAACCAGGCTGGTTTACCATCACCGTCGGCGGCTGTCAGGAAGGCCTCAAGGGCCGATTAGAAGTGATCGGGCAGAGGCAGGAACTGCCGTATTAGTAGCACGGCCGTCCCGGCCGTGAGTGGCATGGGCGTCTCGCCCATGCTCTTGCGGTGTGGCATGGGCGTCTCGCCCATGCTCCCCGGATTGCACGGGCAAGATGCCCGTGCTACTCACGGGCAAGATGCCCGTGCTACGGCTTCAAGCACCGCAGTGTGGCAGTGGCCGTTAGTGGCCACGATGCCGCGGTTGTTGATCAGCTTTGGACCCTGGGAGAAATCCAAATCTTTGCCCGCCGCGTCGGTCACGCGGCCGCCGGCTTCGGTGATGATCAAGTACCCGGCCGCGTGGTCCCACACGTTCTCTCGATAGTCCGGCGTCTTGGGATTGGGCAGGCGCAGGTAGGCCGAGGCGTCGCCGCGGGCGACGATGGCGTACTTGGCCTGGCTGTCCATGCGGATCGACGGCCGCGTGATTTTCAGCCGCGCCGCGATCGCCGCGTGACGGTCGTGATCGGTGTGGCCGCTCTCGACGCTCTCGGCCAGCACCAGTTCGGCGTCTCGCGAGACTCTCAGCGATCTCGGCTCGCCGCCGAGGGGCATCTCGACGGCCCCGCCTCGGGCGGTTGCATAGAACGTACAGCCGATCTGGCCGTTGTGGGCCGGAAGATTCGGGCACCCCAGCACGCCAACCTTGATCTGCCCGTCGATCCGCAGCGCCAGGGCGATGGCGTATTGCTCGCGGCGAAGAAAGCCCTTCGTGCCGTCGACGGGGTCGACGATCCACTGGCGGGCAGCCGAATCGCCGCGGCCGGCGTCGATCCACGAGCAGATGGTTTCCAGGTCCGGCGCGGTCACGGGGTCATAGCCGGCGTGGATGGCGGCGACGAGTTGCCTGCCCATCTCGCCGTCGCGCATGACCTGCGTGGCGTGCTCTTCGGCCAGGATGGAGTCGTTGGGGAAGGCTTTCTGGATCGCGCGGCAGATGATGGCCTGGGCGCCGAAGTCGGCGATGGTGACCGGGCTGCGGTCATCTTTGGCCAGCGAGGACGTGATGAGCGACTGCTGCACGTGCAGGCAGTAATTCATCGCGTCGCGAACGGCGCCGAAGGCGACGCTGGTTTCTTTGGTCAGATCCATCTGTGATTCAAAAACTTCCAAAGCGGCAGCTAAGGCTGCCGCACTCCAAGGGGCCGCGCTGCGATCTCAGTCTTTTTCCATTCGTGTCATCCGCCTTCGCCAAGGCTACGGCGGACAGGTTCGTGACATTCGTGGACGTAACTTCTTCAGCCCTCAAACGGGTTCTCGCCGGCGTACAGGTTGCCCGGCGCCAGCGGGGTGTTGATGTCGGTCAGGCCCAGCATCGCAGCGGCATCCCAGAGCACTTTGCCAACCGTCTGGAACGCCACCGCGCCGTGGTGCGGGAACTTCTTGCCGATCAGCACGTGGCGGTAGAACCGCGCGAAGTGCGGTATCGCGAACACGCCGATGCCGCCGAAGCTGCGCGGGTCGAGGTCCAGGATGTTCCCGTCGGCCACATAGCTGACGAGGTTGCCGTCGGCCGTGCCCTGGATGCGGAAGAACGTGATGGGTCCGGGGCGGAGCTGCCCCTCGAGCGTGCCGCGGGTGATGTCGGGGGCCTGCTTGGGGTCTTCCATCAGTCGGTTCATGATGAGCTGGAACTTCATCGAGCAGCTCTTCATGCAGCAGGCCGGCGTGTTGCCGCAGTGGAAGCCCATGAACAGGTCCACCGGCTGGGCGCCCATCAGGTTCATCCGCCCGCCGATCATGTCGGCAGGCACGGTGTTGTTGATGTCCAGCAGCGTCGCCGGCGTGTCGCTGGCGAGGTAGCACAGGTACTCGCTCAGGGCGCCGTAGATGTCGACCTCGCACGCCACCGGCATGCCGCGGCTGCTCATGCGGCTGTTGATGTAGCAGGGCACAAAGCCGAAGGCCTTCTCGAACGACGGCCAGCATTTGTTGGCGAAGATGGCGTACTGTCGGCTGCCGAGGTTCGCCTCGGCCCAGCGCACCAGCGCCACCTCGAACCGCGCCAGCTTGGGCAGCAGGTCGGGGTAGGCGTTGCCTTCGCCGAGTTCCTTGGCCATGTCGCGGGCGGTTTTCTTGACGTCGGCGTCGTCTTCGGCGACGGCCTGGTACGCCAGCAGCATGTCCAGCTCGGAGTTCTCCTGCACCTCGACGCCCATATCGTAGAGCTGCGAGATCGGGGCGTTGCAGGCGTAGAAATCCTGAGGCCGCGGTCCGAACGTGAAGATCTTCAGCCCCGCCACGGCGAGCTGAATGCGGGCGATCTTCGTCCAGTGGCCGATCTTGGCCGCCAGCTCGTCCGGCAGACCCACGGGCATCTGCGGGATGTAGACGTTCAGGTTGCGCAGGGCGAAGTTGATCGACGCGTTGAGCATGCCGCAGTACGCGTCGCCGCGGCCGTTGATGAGCGACTCGCCTGACTCCTCCGCCGCGGCACAGACCATCACCGCTCCGCCGAAGCGCTCGGCGAAGATCGCCAGCGGGCCCTCGGGTCCGAAGTTGCCCAGGAAGATCACAGCCGCATTCGCGCCGGCCTCGGCGGCCTCATCCAACGCCGCCAGCGTGTCCTTCTCGTTCTCGATAACGGTCTTGAGGGCGGTGACGTTGAGCCCGGCGGCCTTGCAGGACTTGTTCAGTGCCGCGAGGCGTTTGCGGGTGAGTTCGATGGGGAAGCAGTCGCGGCTGACGCCGACGAGCGCGATCTTGACCTGCGGTGCGTTGGGTAGTGCCTTTGCCATGTTCAATCTCCTGCGCGATCGAGCGCGTGAATGTGCCGCAAGTCTATATTCCCGCCGCGGGCATGTCCAGCGGGGCTGAAAAGATGCTAAGCCGCAAGTGGCGCAATCAGCGGCGGATTTCGAGGCCTAGCACGGTGATGTCGTCGCTGGCTTTGGCGTGGGCGTCGATCTGCGTGGACAGTTCCGCGATCAGCTCGTCGCAGGGCAGAGCCGCCCAGGGCGAGAGCAGGTCGCTCATCGGGAGGCGCGGCTGCGCGGTGATGGTTCGCAGGGCCTCTTCGATCCCGTCGCTGTAGAACACGACGCGGTCGCCGGCTGCCAGTTGCACGGTCCGGGCCTGGAAGGTGGCGTCGGGAAAGACGCCCAGCAGTCCGCCGTCGCAGGGGAGGATTTTGATGGAGCCGTCGGCGCCCAGCAGCAGCGCCTCGGGGTGTCCGGCGCGGCAGTAGGTCATCTGCAGGGTCTGGGTGTTGAGGACGGCATAGATCGCCGTGCAGAAATGGCACGAGGAGAGATTCTGCTGGCAAATCGAGGTATTGAGCTCCCGCAGCGACAGGTCCGGCGGAATGATCTGGTAGCTGTTGCCGCTGACGCGCTTGGTCTGCAGGGCCTTCTTGATGAACATGGTCAGCAGGGCCGCGGGCATGCCGTGCCCGACGGCGTCGGCGACGTAGAACCCGATAAAGCGCTCGTCCAGGCGCGTGACGTCGTAGATGTCGCCGCTGAGCCAACTGGCGGGGCTGAACAGCGCCGCGAAATGCGCCGGTGGAACTTCCGGCAGGCGCTGGGGCAGAAAGTCCTGCTGGAGCTTGGCGGCCAGTTGCATCTCCTCGTTGAGGCTGGCCACCGCGTCGGCGGCGCCGGCGCGGGCATGGTGGGCGGCCGCCAGCTCGCTGCGCAGGCCACGGACCATGGGTTCGATGCGTGCGAGCGTTTCGAGCTTGGCAGCGAGTTGCTCGGCGGGCGTGGCGAGGTCCAACCCGATGCATCGCCCGCTGTCCTGGTTGATCAGCGACCAGGCGACCGACTCGCCGCGAGGCAGCATGAACACGCACAGCCCCGTCGTCGCAGGCAGGCTCTCGAGCAGGCGAATCATGGCGGCAGGGTCCGACGCCTGACCGTTGGGATAGACGACGGTGAGGCCGTCGTGAGGTTTGTCGGCGGCAGGGTCGCTGAGGCGGCGCGTGTGGAAAACCCACCCGCGCGTCGCCGCGACCACGTTGGGCGGCGCCGGTTCATCGGAACACCAGATGACCTTGGGTTGCCTGTTCAAGAAAGCCCTCTGCATCCGCGCGAAGTGTCCGCGGGCTGGCGGTTTTCCTGTAGGACTCATCGTCAACGCCCGGCGGGGGCTTTAGTAACGAAAGGCGGCCGTCAGGGGCGGATGTGGATCTGCTGCCCGACCGCGACGTTGTGGCGCGCCAGCGACCCGGCGGCCACTTCCAGGGCGTACTGGGCGGGCTGGCCGGAGCTGTACGCGACGCGACCGACGCGGTCGGGTTCGGCCTTCATCGTGTGCATCGAGACGACGACCCCCTGCTCGTCGAGGAAGGCGATGTCGAGGTCGATGAAACAGCCGCGCATGCAGAACTCGAGCACCTGAGGATTCTCGTAGATGAAAAGCATCCCCGCGTCGTCAGAAAGACTGGTGCGTCCGCTGAGGCCCTGGTATCGCTGCTCGTATGTGCGGGCCAGTTCGAGATGCCAGGTGTGGCCGTTGACGGAGGCGGTCGGTCCGCCCTGGGCGTTCGGGGCGGCGGCGGGCCGGCTCGGATGCGAGCACCCGGCCAAAGCCGCCGCGGCGATCGCGATGGCGAGGGATGTCGCTTTCATAGGCTGTGCCCGTCGCGGCAGCAGGGGTCGCCGGCGTCGCGCGTGGTCGCCAGGGCGAGCATGCGATCGAGCAGTTCCATCGGCAGGCCGACGACGTTGGTGAAGCTGCCTTCGATTTTGGTGATGAACCGGTCGGCCGTTTCCTGAATGGCGTAGGCGCCGGATTTGCCCTGCCACTCGCCGCTGTCGAGATAGGCGGCCACTTCGGTCTCGCTCATGGCTCGCATGGTGACGAAGGTAGTATCGGAGGCGATCAGGCGTCGTGGTCCCGGGCCCAGCAGCGCCACGCCGGTGATGACGCTGTGGCGGCTGCCCGAGAGCGTCTGGAGCATCGTGCGCGCCTCGAGACGATGGGCGGGCTTGCCCAGGAGCGTTCCGTCAGTGGCGGCCACCACCGTGTCGGCGCCCAGGACGAGACTCTCGCTGTGGCTTTCGGCTACGCTTCGGGCCTTGTAGTACGCCAGAGCCTCGGCGGTCTGGGCGGCGGTCATGCCCGGCTGGAGCGAAGCGGGCTCGTCCAGCGGCGGGTCGACCGCCCTGAATGCGATACCGCCCTGGCGCAGCAGGCTCCTGCGTCGCGGGCTGGAAGAGGCCAATATTAAATCCATCGTGCGGGTCATTTCGGTCATCATGATATCACGTCCGATTGCCGGTGTCTGCGATGATAAGTGGCAAAGAGGGCAGATCTGGTTACAGGGATGGTAAGAGAAACAATCTGTAGGTGGATTTCCGATATTTATCTCAGGAAAAGAAGGCTGTTTTCAGGGATTCCCTCTTGATCAAAGCAGGATGTCGCTGTAAAATGCAGCCACACTTAGCTATCAGGAGTTCAGGAGACTAGCGGCGGCCGTTTTAGAGGAAGCGGGTGCCGCGCATTAGGGGCCGGATTTCAAATGAATGAATTAGCATTGAAAGAACGCCTGGCGGAGTTGCGTGAAGCAATCTGCGCTTCGGGCCTTCCGGACGCAAAATACGTTTCCGATCAACTGCTCACCAGCGATCTGATCTGCGGCGAGACCGACTCGGTCGAAGCCGACCTCGATCAACTCCGCCTGCAGATGAAGTACATGCTGTTCGACCTCGAAGCCACCCGGCGCGAGAATCGATATCTGCGACAGATGCTCGAGACCCGCCCGCCCAACGCCCCCGGCGAAACGCCCGGATTCTGACGCAACCGATACATCGATCTCATGCCGCCCCTGCCGAAAGCAAGGGCGGCTTTTTTTTGGCAACCGGGCAAGGCCTTCTTCTCCCCGTGCCTTTCCGTCAAGTCTCCGCCACTCCGGCGACGATAGTGGAACAGCAAGCGGTAGGGGCCGCGACTCCACGCGCGTCCCAGATACTGCATGTCGGGAATCTTGTCGGCGACGGATCGCCGGCCGGGACGGGGTGGCCACGGAAGGCTGGAAAGATTTTCTAAGCTTTCGCTTTGCGTTTGGCCGATGTTAGGGTAGCATACATATGAAAGACCAACATGACAACCTGAGACGCGACGGGCGGGCGAGCCGGCCGGCGGAGCCCGCGGACGGACTGATGTACCCGGTGGAGAAAGAAACGCTGCCCGTGTGCCAGTTCGGCCCCGGCGGCGTGTATCGAACATCGTGGCCGGCGCGGTTTGCCCCGCTGCCGCTGGAACCGCCGACGGTCAAGATCGCCGATGAGGCCGCCGCCATGGGCCTGGAAGCTCCGCTGGTGAGCGTCGGGCCTGAGGGCATTGTCTGGCGGAAACGCCCGCAACGCTCAGGCCCTCACCAGGAAAACCGGGCGGGGTTCTGGACCGCCGTGACGGGTTTGTTAGGGTTTCGCGAGCACAAGGATGTCGTGCTGGCCAACGCCACGGCCCCGCTGGAGCAGGTGGCGATGGTTCAGCCGCCCGACGCCCGCCTGACGGCCGCGCGGGGCTACGTGGTCAGCGCGTCGCGTGCAGCCGCGGCTATCCGGGCACAGACCCAGGAGAACGAACATGCAGACAGAGACTTTGACTCCCCGACAGTTGGAGATCCTGAGGTACATCCGCGACTATCGCAACCGCTGCGGTTATTCGCCGACGATGCAGGAGATGGGCGATCATCTGCAACTGACAAAAGTCACGGTCTTCGAGCACGTCGGCGCCTTGGAAAGAAAAGGGCTGCTCATCCGCGGGCCCAAGCACAAGGCTCGCTCTTTGCAGGTCCGGCCTGATTACTCCTTCGAAGACGAAACGCCCAGCCGCATTCCGCTGGTGGGGCGCATCGCCGCCGGTGCGCCGATCGAAGCGATCGAGGATACCCGCAGCCTGGATGTGGACGAGCTTTTCGACGTGGGCGGCTCGACCTTCGCCCTGGAGGTCACCGGCGACAGCATGATCGAAGAGCACATCGCCGACGGCGACTACGTGATCTGCCGCCGCAGCGAAACCGCCCGCAACGGCGACAAGGTCGTCGCCCTGCTCGCCGACGGCGAAGCGACGCTCAAGACCTTCTACAAAGAAAAAGACCGCATCCGCCTCCAGCCCGCCAATCGCAAGTACAAACCGATCTACGTCCGCAACGTGGCGATCCAGGGCGTGGTCGTCGGCGTCATCCGCCGCGTCTGAGCCGCTGGCGGCGGAATGGGTGGCATGGCGACGCACGTTTGGGTTTCTCGTGGGTCGCCATGATGCTCAGCGCACGCCCATGGCGACCCGCAGAACAACGCGTGTCGCCATGCCACCCCAAGCTAATCCGAAAACTGCATGAACCGCAGAGATCGCAGAGCACGCGGAGTAGCAAATGGCTTAAAACAAGACCATCTAACGTCGCCGTCGGCGTTAATTCGAAAAAACAGACTGTCCCCGCTTCCGTAGTTTTCTGTAAATCTTTTCGTTCAAAACATCTCTGCGGCCTCTGCGATCTCAGCGGTGAAATATCTGGGGTAATCCGCAATCCGAAATCTGCTACTCGACGTTCACCACGCGCACCTGGCCGAGCACCGTCCAGACGATGTACATGGCCGAGACGCTGTCGCGCGTGCTGCGCTCGATCTCGCCCACTCGCAGGCGGTCGGCCCCGATGAACGCGAACGCGCCGCTAGTGCCCATCTGCTCCTCGGGCTCGAACGTCTTGGTGTACCGCGCCCGGTTCGAGAGGCGCACGGCCGCCACCTTGCCGCCGAAGCCCTTGGTGCCCCAGTATCCGGCGTTGGACCCGGCCCCGCCGCCGATGGACGCGCCCTCGGCGTCGCCGGGAACGGCGGGCGTTCCGACTTGGCGTTCGGCAAGCATTTTGCCGTCGACCCACAGCGACAGGTGCCCCGCGGCGTATTGGATCGCGACGTGGCACCATTTGTTGCGGTCGCCCAGCGGGGCCGATATCACCGCCGCCGCAACGGGCTCTGTCCGGTCTTTGCCCTGGTCGTCGCGGAAGTGGCGGAGGTGTTCCTTCGCGTCGCCGAAGGCGAAATGCAGGCGGTCCTTGAACAACCCCAGCGCCATCCCCGTGCGCGACGAGCCCTGGTCGATGATGATCCCGTCGTCCTTGCCGGCCTGCATCCACAGGTCGATCGTGCGATACGCGTACGCGGCGCGGAACTGCGCCGGCGAGTTCGACACCAGCCGCCCCGACGACAGATCCAGCGTCCGCACGAACTTCATCACCTGGCGGGTCTTCTTCTGCTCCAGGCTCAGCAGCATCGCCTCGACGCTCTTGAGGGCGGCCGACGCCTGGGCCCGGCGGGTGTCGGCGGTTTCGTGCAGATCGAGGTACTGCTGGAGATACTCGCGCGCCCGCTGTCCGATCAGCGCTTTGCCCTGGTCGGTCGCGCGCTCGAGCAGCCCCTCGTACCACAGCCCCAGGCGCAGGCTCTGGTGCTCGTCCATCGCCGCCGCGCTGCGCTGGGCGTCGGGCAGATTGTCCCGATAGTCCGCCGGCGCCCCCGGCGTCAGCAGGGCCGCCGCCTTGTCCGGGGCGTTGCGCTCCACCACGTACAGGCGCATCAACTCGTTGCGGGCGTTCTGGTCGGCGGGGTTGGCCTCGATGCGCTTCCGCAGCACCGTCATCGCGATGCCGATGGGCTTCAGCGCCGCGTATCGAGCCTGGGCGGCCTCGAGCGCCTCGACCTTGTCCGACTTGATCGCCTTGGCCGCCGGGATCGCCCGGTAGCAGGCGTCGCAGGCCTCGTTGAACGCGTCGTCCTCGGACAGCGCCTCGGCCAGCCGGAGCGTGTCGGCCACGAGCAGGTTCCCATCGCGCACGCGGTCTTCGCCGTGGCTGGCGGCGAAGCTCTTGCGCCGGATCTCGACCAGCGCCTCCAGCCACGCCCGGCTCTTCCACGGCGCCAGGGCGAGCAACTGCTCCAGCGCCGTCGCGGCCGTCGTCTGCCCCGCCGCGCTGGGCGCCGACAGCTCGTAGGCTTTCTCGCACATCGCCGCGGCGAAGAACACGTCCTCTGCCGCCTCGGCCTGCATTGTCAGAATTGCCTCGGCCAGCGACAGGTCGTCCTGGACTGCCGGCGTCGCCAGCGCCGCGCGAACGTGCCTGCCCAGGATGCGATCGAACTCGCCGGCGGCCTTCTTGACTTGCTGGGCCCGCTGGGCGTCGGTGAGCCTCTGGGCCTGGGCGACGGGCGAGGTCGCCGCCGCCGACGCCGGACGGCTCGACGCCGCCCCGCGCGCCTCGGGTTGGCTGGCGGCCGCCGGGCGGGTGCTCGCCTGCCCCGCCGGTCGAGCGACCGGTCGACCCGCCGGCCGGCTGGCGGCTCTGCGTGCCGGACGCGACGTCGGCGCAGCCGCCGTCCCGCCCGCCGACCCCAGTACCATCGAAGCGACCATCAAGGCCGCCGCCGTCGCAGCGCCACGTTCCATAGACCCACCTCGTAAGAGTCGCGACGCCTCCCCCCGCAGCCGCCGCCGGTCCAAGGCATTATAATACCTAACGCCCCCGCCGGGCCAATGTTGCTTTGCGGCCAAAGAATCGCCCCGCCAATCCCCACCCCGCCGGTCAAGCCCGCCTCCACCGCGACTTGCACTTTCCTTGCACTTTGTTGTACTTTTCACAGCACTTTCGCGGAAGTGCAACAACGGGGCATCCGCTGATAGCCGATGGCTTAAAGCTGATAGACCTCACCACAATTGTCGTTCCTTGCACTTTGTTGTACTTTTCACAGCGGTTTCGGTGGAATCGCAACAATCAGTTTCAAAAAGGTCTTAAGCGATATCCTCTTTCGCTCGAAAGACGAATACTCGTCAGCCCAGAGCACAACGCCCGCGTCGCAAAATCTTCTGGTTCTATGATTTTGTGGTGATGTCCCCTTCCTCTGTGGCTACTGGCTATGAATGAGCACGCCGGGTGCGAGTCTCTTACCGGATGTCCTCTCAGGCAATCCGCCATCAGGTATTCCCGGCTCTATATGATCTCAAATCCCACCTCGCGCAGGTATTCAAACGTCGGATCGTAATATGCGGTCCTGCGGGTGGGATCGGAGGGGTCGCCGTTGGGGACAACGATCACCATTCCCTGGCGCGCCCGGGTCAGCAGGACCCGATACGAATTCTTGAGGTACATCTGGCGATGCGACTTGCGGATGTTCTCCCAGCGGTGCCCTCGTTTGAATGACCAGTGCTGCCAGCCCTTGTCGCTGTAGCGGAAGTCTGCGTCCCACGTTACGCAGGTCCAATCCAACTCCAAGCCCTGCACAGCAAACTCAGTCGCCACATCCTCCAGATAGTAAGAAGATCGAACGTCTTCTTTAGGATTCAAAAACCAATGGACCGGATCCATGGGCGCCTTCACGTGGATAGCGTGAGGGCGGAGTCGCTCGGCTTGCGATGAAACTATGATCCCGTACCTCTCTGAGCCCCTGGCCTTCCATCGCAGCCATTCCTTGGCTGTGCGCACGTCGCGCGTGACCACGAGGGGATACTTGGACCTAATCTTGGCCAGCGTCCCCCGCGCGGCGTCGCCCTCGAGGTCCAGAATCTGCTTAACGAGCAGCGATACGTGCTCAGCACGAAAGGAACGCATCGAGACGGCCAGATGCAGTTCGTCCGCGTAATTCACGTGCCGCAGGGCTTTGATTCTTTCCAGCGCCTGCCCGGCCGCGTATTCGCTATCCGTCAGACGCGGCGACACATACACGTGCCAGTCTGGGTACGCGCGCTGGAGCGACTCGATCCACTCGCTGATGCCAGCCTCGCCAGTATTGATCTCCTGGCCGCCACCGACCAGGCAAACAATGACGGCCCAGTCGTTGTGGCGGTCCAGGCATGAGATCAGGAACTGGGGCTCGGAAAGGTCGAAGTTGAGAACCTTCTTTTTGTTGCGCATGAACTTGGCCGTCTGCTCTAAGTCCCACGCGCGCTGGGCCTCGTCAAAGATGGCCACGTGTTCAATCGGCGGACGCAGTCTATCGACTAGGCAATCGTCGCGGAAATGGTGCACGTTCTGGATGAACTGCTTGACTGTGCTCCGGGCCTCCCCCAGGGAGAGTCTATTGCCTTTTTCACGCTGGCGTCGGACTTTATCTCGCGCCAACGCTTCACAGAGAATCTTGACCAAGGGCCCGTTGCCCGAGAGGAAGACGCTGTAGAGCTCGGTATCCTTGTCACTATGCTTGTTTGCAATATCCAGTCCCACAAGCGTCTTGCCCGCCCCCGGCACGCCGGTTACGAAGCAGATGGCCTTGTGCTTCTCCCCCTGGGCACGGCTTATAATGTCTGAAATGCAGTTGGATGTGCCTGTGAGGTTAATAGCCTCGGCATCGCGTCGGGAGATTTCCTCCACCGAGTGCCCGCGATAGAGCGCCGTGGCGGCCTCAACGATCGTCGGCGTGGGATGATACCGCCCCTGCTCCCATGCGGCCGCATCAATCGCCGGGCCGTCAACGAAGCTCAGGACGTTCTTGATCACCTCGCCAAGATGGGACCTGGTGCTGCGAATCGGCTGTAGAATCCGGTCGTTCTGCGGCGTCATGGCAATGGTTGTCGCCGCGCGCCTTGCCTCGGTAGGAATCAGTACCGGCGCGATCGCGCAGCCGTGGCTGGGCTCGTGAAAGTTCTTCAAGTCCAGCGCGTAATCCCAGACCTGATCGATCGCGTGGCCCGCGAAGTCCTTTTCCCCGACCTTGAACTCCAGAACGAATACAACGTGATCGACGATGACCACCACATCGATTCGCCGTCCCAGCCGTGGGATGGAGTATTCAAAAAACACCGCTCCGCGGCCGCGGTAGTCCGTCAGCACGTCTGTGAGGATGGCGATCTCTTCCTGCCAAGCATCGGTCTGTGTCGTTTCGGTAGCAAATTCGGCTCCGCGAGCAAGGGCGCCCAGAATCGCATCTGGCTCCTTGTCGAGAAATCCCGCAATTGGATCGGAATAGTAATGCCGTTTCATGGGCAGGGGAGATTATGCCAAGTGGGACGTTTGAGAGCAACACCTCAAAGATCACGAGGCTTTCTCGAACTTGTGGTGCGTCCGATGCCAGCGCAGGCAATCGAGGTCCGGCCGAAGGTAGGGGTTATCCGGCAGAAGAATTTCCCGGCCCGCCATTGGCTTGAGCAAATAGGCCTCTTCGCCCGCTTCGTCAAAGCGGGCTTGGGCGACTATTACGCGCATGTCCGGGCTGATGGACCAGAAGCCCCGATCGAAGAGCCAGTGCGCGGTCTTGGTCAGCGCGATCCCGTTGCCGGGATGATTGGGCCCGCCCTTCTTGAACTGGTGGATGTGGGCTGCATCAAGGGGCGTTACTCCATCGACCGAAATCATGCGATACCGCGTGAGGGCGCACGTGTAGTTGTAAGCCGGCAGAACCCGAATGGAAAACCTGGCGTCGCGCTTGGCCTGCGAATCATCCGCCGTCAGGAAACGTGATGCATCGGCGGCAACAACATCGTCGGGAGGAGCCTCTATCCCAAGAAGAGCGTAGAGTTCCGCCCTTTCGCTTGGCTTGAAATACTTGGCGATCAGGGTTCGCCGCGCCAGAGCGCGGAAGGATGAATCGCACAGGCATATCCAGAATGAAGGATCCAATTGCGCCAGCTCTGCGCGCTTGCGATCCTCGGCGGGTCGGCCGTCTGCCTCCAGGGGGTTCCATACTCCCTCGCTGCGAAGATGGAAGAATGGAAGCCTCACGTCAGGCTTTGTGCGTCGCCTCTCGGCCACGATCTTCCAGTAAGAGCTGAAGCGAAACGCAAGGTCGCCGTCTCTTCTCAGGATCGCGCCGCTGAGTTTTCCCTCCTCAGCCAAATCACAGGCGACCAATAGCAAAAGAGGCTTGTGCGGCGCTATCCCCTTGGCGGGGTCGTAATGGATATTGCTGAGAACGCCCAGCCAGCGGATATCTTCAGAAGCTCCCAGAGTGGACCCGTTCATGGGTGAACAAGATATCGGTGCGCCGCGGGATCCGCAAGTACGGATGTCGGGAGGGCTGCAGGCCGCATCCCGGTCAGGTTCCCGCCTTTGTTTCGCCTTCGAAGGGCTCGACTTCTTTGGGTAGCTTCTTCTGCTGCGACGCCAGGCGGCGCTGGACCTTCTTGACGTCCTCGGCCGCCGGGAGCGACTCGGGGACGATCCCGCGGGCGACGAGCAGGCCGCGAACGTCTCGGTTGTTCTTGACGTGCTCGTCGGCAATGACGCCCTCAGTGCGCAGGTCGTTGGCCTTGATGTTGAAATTGGTGATCTCGTTGGCGAAGTCCTTGGCCTTGATCGTGATGGTGGGCAGGAAGTCCGCCAGCGGCCGCGTCCTGGGCACGCGAAGCTTGGCCTTCATATCCTGCGTGGTGCGTCCGCCAAAGAGGGCGGTATCGCCCTTGCTGCGAATCCGGGCGAAACTCTCATGCGCCCGCAGTCGGTCGAAGATGACGTCCGAAAGCTCCTTCTCCGAATGAGTGAGTTTCTTTCGCGCGTTGACGCGCTCGGCCTCGGCCAGACGTTGCTCGACTATCTCCTGCTTGCGGGTCTGGACGGCGAAGTAGGTTTGGGCGAAGGCGATCTGTTCCTTGGCCGGATCGCCGTTCTGGGCGATCAGATAGCAGGCGTAGCGGGTCAGGGCGATGTCCTGAATCTCCCTGACAGCCCCCGAACCCAGGTCGACCATTTTCGTCAAACCACGAAAATGGTCCTTCGGATCACAACCACTCTTTGTGCAAGCAGTTATAGCGCGATCAACAACCTTGGCAAAGCTCTCCCACCGTGCATATTCCAGCAGCACTTGCAGGTCGCGGGCACACCAGTATTCCACCCCGCTTTCGGAGTCCTTGTGGACCATGTCTTCAAAATTCGCATGCAGTCGAACGACGATTTCCTTGTCCATGTCTTACCCCTTCAATAAGTCGAGCGAACTATTTTCCCAATGTCGGCAAAAGCATTGCGGCCTTTCAAAGACGATGGGGCAGTCCCCTGTCGGAAAATGCCCTGCGGGGCATTATGCCTTCGCGGCGGCCGGTTCGCAAGACAGTAGGGCATTTGCAATTTCCAATTGGGAATTTCCAATTGAAGAGGGAACCGCGCCGGCTCCGGCGTGAGCCTTCCGGCAAATTGGAAATTGGAAATCGGAAATTGGCAATGGAGGAATCGTACCGGCTTGGGCTTCCCGGCAAATTGGAAATTGGAAATCGGAAATTGGCAATGGAGGAATCGTACCGGCTTGGGCCTCCCGCCAAATTGGAAATTGAAAATCGGAAATTAGCAATGGAGGAATCGTACCGGGTTGGGCTTCCCGGCAAATTGGAAATTGGAAATCGGAAATTGGCAATGGAGGAATCGTACCGGGTTGGGCCTCCCGGCAAATTGGAAATTGGAAATGGAGGAATCGTACCGGGTTGGGCCTCCCGGCAAATTGGAAATTGAAAATTGAAAATTGGAAATCGGAAACGGCATCCTTCCTGCCGTCGCGGCGGGCTGTCGGGTACTATTACGGTGATGGGCGCGAAGGCTCAATTTGTCATTGGCACGTGCGGGTATTCGTTTGGCGACTGGGTTGGGAGTTTTTATCCGGCCCAGGTTCGGACGGGGGATATGTTTGATTATTACGCGCGGCAGTTTGCGGCTGTCGAGTTGAACTTCACGTACTACCGCATGCCGTCGGCCGCGACGATGGGGGCGCTGGCGGGCAAGAGCCCGGCGGGGTTCGAGTTCTGGGTCAAGGCCAACCAGGACACCACGCACAAGCAGCTTCGCGAGGCGGCTGGGCCGTTCCTCGAGGCCCTGGCGCCGATGTCGGCGGCGGGCAAATTGGCCGGGGTGCTGCTGCAGTTTCCCCAGTCGTTCCATCGAACGGTGGGCAATCGCAAGTACCTGGCGGCCGTCTGCGACGACCTGGCGGCGGTTCGGTTGGCGGTGGAGTTTCGGCACTGTTCGTGGCAGGACGAGGCGGCTATGCAGTCGCTGCGAGAGCGGGGCGTGCTGCTGGTGGTACCGGATGTTCCGGACCTGGCCGAGCTGTACCATCACGCCCCGGTGGCCACGGCGGGGGCGGGGTACTTCCGCCTGCACTCGCGTGACGCGGCCAAGTGGCACGCGGGCTACGCGGCCCGATATGATTACAATTACGGTGACGCCGAGCTGGAAGAGATCGCCCGCGGCTGGTCGTCGCTGGAGGCGCCGGTAGACAAGGTTTACGCGTTCTTCAACAACTGCCACGCCGGCCAGGCGGCCGCGAATGCCAAGGCGTTCGAGCGGATTGTGCGGGAACTCTGAGTGGTGAGTGGACCTGTCCGCCGTAGCCTTGGCGAAGGCGGATGGGTGGATGAATGGATGGATGGATGGATGAATGGATGAATGGATGAGTGGATGAGTGGATGAATGGACCTGGGTTAGAGGTTAGAGGTTGGAGGTTGGGGATTTTCGCTGAGGTTTGTGGTTTGGGACTTTGTTCTTTTGGGTTTCCTTCGGATTTCGAGTTTAGGATTTGGGGTTTTCCCCCAAAGGGGGCATGATGCCGCTACTGCAACGACTGGCTGCCAATCCGCTGCTGACGCCGCAGGACGTTGCCCCCACGCGGGGCGACCTGGAGGTGCTCTGCACGCTCAACCCCGCGGCAGTGCGCCTCGGCGACGAAACGCTGCTGCTGGTCCGCGTCGGGGAGCGCCCGATCCCGCAGCCGCAGTACGTCAGCTACCTCATCTATGACGCCGCGGCCGGGGCCATCGACGTGAAGCACATCGCCACCAGCGACCCGGACCTGACGATGCCCGACGCCCGCGGGTATCACTACCGCGGACGCATGCTCCTGTCGAGCCTGTCGCACCTGCGGATCGCCCGCAGCCGCGACGGCGAGCACTTCAGCTTCGACCGCAAACCGGCGATCTTCCCCGTCAACGAGTACGAAGCGTACGGCTGCGAAGACCCGCGCATCACGTTCACCAACGGGCAGTATTACATCACGTACACCTCCGTCAGCGACCGCGGGGTGACGGTCTCGCTGGCCTCGACGAGCGACTTCGTCGAGTTCTACCGCCACGGGGTGATCTTTCCGCCGTACCAGAAAGACGTGTGCATTTTCCCCCGCAAGATCCAGAACATGTACGTCTGCCGCCACCGCCCCTACAGCAGCATCTTCAACCCCCCGTGCATCTGGACGGGATGGTCGCCGGACCTGGAATCATGGGGACGCCACGAGCTGACCCTGGCCCCGACGCCCTCGACGTGGATGGGCCAACGCGTCGGATGCGGTGCCGCGCCCATCGAGACGCCCGAGGGATGGCTGGAAATCTTCCATGCCGCCGACGAACAAGGCCGATATTATCTCGGCGCGATGCTCAGCGAACTCGAACGCCCTCAGCGGATCATCAGCCACAGCGCCAGGCCCGTCCTGGAGCCCCGCGAGAGCTACGAGATGGCCGGCATCTACGCCAACTGCGTCTTCTCCAACGGACTGACGGTAGACGAGGACGGGCGAATCGTGGTCTACTACGGCGCAGGCGATCGTGTCTGCGCCGCCGCCACGACCACGATCGACGAGATGGTGGCGGCCGCCAAGGATAGCCGGATTTGAGCGACTCGAAAATACGAATCTGCCACGTGATCGGCGACCTGCGTCCCAGCGGGGCGGCGCGCAGCGTGTGCGAAATGTCGCGGCGCCTCAACCGCGACCGCTTTGACGTGCGGGTGCTGGCGCTGCGGGGCGGTTCGGCAGCACAATGGTTCCAGGACGCCGCCATCGACGTGACGGATCTGGAGATGACGCACCCGTGGCGCCTGCTGCGCCTGCGCGGTCTGAGCGACCAGCTCCGCCGCCTGCATCCGGACATTGTCCACACGCATCTGTATCAGGCGGACCTGGCCGCTCGCCCGGCGGCGCGCCTGGCGGCCGTGCCGCACCTGATCCACACCGCCCGCACGCCGGCGGGCCGGTTCCGCCCGTGGGAGTTCGCCTTCACGCGGTTCCTGGCGGGGTACTGCGACCGCCTGGTGTGCGTGAGCGAGTCGGTGCGGCAGTTTCATCAGCGTCGCAGCGGCCTGCCGGAGGAGAAGTACGCGCTGATCCCCGACGGGATCGACATCGAGCGTTTCGCCCCCGCGCCGCGGCTTCGAGAGGCGATGCGGCGCCAGTGGGGCGTCGACGAGCGGCAGATCGTCGTGGGGTTCGTCGGGCGGCTCAATGCGCAGAAGGGCATCGACACGCTGCTGTCGGCCATCAGCCACCTCGGGGCGCGGGGCAACCCGGTCAACGTGGTGATCGCCGGTCAGGGGCCCCGCCAGGCCATCGTGCGCAACTTTATCCGCTACGGCGAGGGCGGGCGAAGCTGCCGCCTGCTGGACTTCGTCGACGACGTGCCCGCGCTGCTCAACGCCCTGGACATCATGGTCCTGCCCAGCCGCTGGGAGGCGTTCGGAACGGCCGCCGCCGAAGCGATGGCCGTCGGCCTGCCGGTGATCGTCAGCGACACCGGGCACCTGCGCGACCTGGTCGCCCACCGCCGCACGGGAATCCTCATCGACCCCGGCGACTCGGTCGCCCTGTCCGAGACGATCCTCGAACTGGCCGCCGACGCGCCCCTGCGCCAAACGCTAGGCGCGGCCGCCCGCGAGCACGTGCGGGCGACGTACCCGATCGAAAAAACCGTCGCCGCCCACGAGGCGCTCTACGAACAAGTGGCGGGGGGATGAGGAACTCACCGCAGAAACCAAGGAAGAATGGAATGGGTGGAAGATTGGAATGATGGAAGAGTGGGCGGCTGATCCCGTCGCCGCAAGGCGACCCTGGAGTGCGGCGGCACCGACGCCGCCCTGGATGTTTTTCAAAACCAGTTCACCGCAGAGGTCGCAGAGAACGCAGAGAAGAAGCTTTGCCACAGAGGTCACAAAGAGCACAGAGAAGAACTTTGTTTTTGACCCCCCCTCTGTGTTCTCTGTGACCTCTGTGGCAGAGTTATTTCCCCGAACCCGAGGACGTGAGAGATGGCGAAGAAAACGAAATCCGCCGTGGGCGCGCAGAAGAACAAGGGGGTGTACGTTTCGATCACCGGCCGGGCGGCCGCGGCGGCGATGGCGGCGTTTCGCCGGCAGATGCGGGCGTGGAAGGTTGCCCTGCCGGCCTCGGCCGAGCCGCTGATCATCGACTTCGGCCTGGGCGAGTTTGACAAGACCGGGCTGATCGAGGTCTGGATCGCCAACGAGGTGGAAGCGGGGTATTGCGGCAAGTACCTCTTCCTCTTCGACGGCCAGACCTGCCCCATGCACTGCCACAAGATGAAGCACGAGACGTTTTTCGTCGCCCAGGGTAAGGTCCGCATGACCGTCGGGGCCCGCACGCGGATCATGAAAGCCGGCGACGTGCTGGCCATGCCCCCCGGCCCGCGCTACCGCCACCGCTTCACCGGCATCGGCAGCGCGCTGCTGCTGGAAGTGAGCAAACCCAGCCTGGCCTGCGACAACTACTTCGACGACAAGAGAATCACCGGGGGCAAGGAATAGACGATTCACCGCAGAGTTCGCAGAGACCGCAGAGACAGAGATTGGAATGATGGAGGATTGGGCTCTCGTCGCCGCAAGGCGACCCTGGAGTGCGGCGGCAGCGACGCCGCCCTGGATGTTGTTCAAGACCCTCACTGTCGCTGAAGGCCTCGCTCACGTCGCCCCCTGCGCTGCCTGCGGATGGGGAGAAAGACTTGGCATGATCCCCTACTTTTGCAGCGGATCCACCACTTCAATAAACGTGAAGCGGTGGAAGTCGGTGTCGCGGGTATAGATTCGGCTCAGGCCGTGCTCTTTCATCAGGGCGGCGATGTGGAGATCGAAGACGGTGTTGCCCCCCGACACGTGTGACTGCGCGGCGAGGTCCGCCAGCACGGCCATGTGGCGAGGCGTCTCGGGCAGCAGGCTCAGGTTGTCAGCCTCCATCAGGGCGTTGATGAACTGCAGGGCTTCGGCCAGGCTCCAAGGATGCCGCAGCACCTTTCGGTGCGTCACGACGCGGAGGAACTCGTAGACGGTTGGCCATGTCAGGTACCAGGGTTCGACGCCGCGGCGCAGGCCCTCGATCAGTTTCAGACATCGCGCATGCTCATCGGCGTGGCGGTCAGCGGCATAGACGAGGATGTTGGTGTCGACGACGAACATGTCTAATCCTTGGAAGATTCCATCGCCTCGTAGAGCGCTTCGCGATTGGCGATGTCCACCAACGCCCCGCCGCTGTCGAACGTCGGCAGGGGAGGAGCCTTCCTGTGGCGGTGGGGCTGTTTGAGACTCGTCCGCAACGCGGCCTCGACCAATTCCGACATGGTCCGCCCCTGTCGGGCCGCCTCTTCCTTAAGACGCTTCATCACCCCGTCATCGATGTTCAACGTGGTCTTCATATGGTTAACCATATCATGCATATGGCGAAATGTCAACCGGCGATTCAAATGTCCTATCGGCGAAAGGCTTGGCCGCAACGGGCGTAAAGAACACGGAGAAAGTGAAGCTTGACAGTGATCAGCCAGCGGCAGGCGAAAGCGTCGAGCTGGGCGGCCAGGGCGGGTTGATCGCTTCGATTTTGCTGCGAAATTTCATAATGCGATTTTCACCAAAGGGCCGATAACCACACGAAGGGCGGATAGCGCCCTGGCTTGAGTATCGCGCTGATTGACAAGTTTCTCTAGTGAGTCAGCGCCCGGCCAGAGATTGGTTGGGCGCTATCGGATGTCTTGGCCGGGCATGGATGCCCCGGCGGGGGCGCGGCGCGTGCGGCCGCACAGGTCATGGAAGATCGGCTTGGCCAGGGAAGGCCACGGCAGACGGCGCGGGTGGCATGGCGACACACGTTTCTGTTTTCGTGGGTCGCCATGGGTATCCGGGTGCATGGGCGAGACGCCCCATGCCACACACGGATGCATGGGCGGGACGCCCATGCCACAAAAGCGGCACCCGGCCAGGGAAGGCCTAACAGAGACTGGACAGATTTTTTTGTGATGAATCGCTTTTTTTTGTTGTTGGTTTCCCTGTTAGTGGTTAATATTCCCTAGCCATCCCAGCCGGTGGCGGAAAGAACCTTGAATGGCGCTGTTCGTGGGAGAGTTCGAGCAACTCATCGATGCCAAGCATCGCTTGGCTATCAGTGCGGCGTTGCGCGACTGCATGGATCCCAAGGAAGACGGCAAGGATTTCATCCTGGTTCTGGGTCCGGACCGGCATCTGTGGCTTTATCCGGACCTGTACTACCGTCGCCTGGCGGCCAGCCTGAAGCGTTCGCCCCTGCCCACTCGCGACAAGCGGAAGATCGATCTGTTCTTCGCGATGGCGCGGATGCTCAAGGGCGACTCCCAGGGTCGCGTCGTGCTTCCGGAAAAGTCGATGCAGCGGGCGGTGATTGCAGACAAGGTGACGCTGCTGGGAATGGACGATCACATCGAGATCTGGCCCAGCGAGGAATGGGACGCTCGAGTCGACAGCGAACTGCCCGTCTACGGCGACATGCTTTACGACGCGGCAGACGCGCTGAACGCACAGAATAAACAAGGCGCCTCAACGGACTGAGGCGTGGGAATCGCCCGCGGGCCGGTCATGGTTGACCACGCCCGCGGCGGACTTAAGAAAAAGGAAAGCGGTCCCGGGAGACAACGGACTGAAATGGCCACCTCTCAGACATCCCAGAGCCACTCCACCGGAAGGCATGGAAGCCCTCCCGCGAGCCTGGCCGAACTTCGCCGACAGCTTAACCGGCCATCTTTGATGACCGATGGGCACCGGCAGCGCCTGCTGGACTTAGTTCAGAAGCTCAGGCGGGTTCAGGGACTGGGCGGTTGCTACTCCCGGGTCGCTTTCTCTCCTCACGTGGCCGTGGCGGCGGCCGCCTGTGCCGCCGGCGACTGAGGCGAGGTCAAGGCCATGACCGGCCTGCCCGCTCACAGTCCCGTGATGCCCCAGGACGTCGTGGAACTGCTGGGCGGACCGGGGCGACATGTGTTTCTGGACTGCACCGTAGGCCTGGGCGGCCACGCGGAGCTGCTGTTAAGTCAAGCCCCTGTCGATGCTCAACTGATCGGGATGGACCTGGACGCCGGCAATCTCGTCCGCGCGGGTCAGCGGCTCAAACCGCTGGGAAAACCGGTGCGGCTCTTTCAAGGCAACTTCTCCCAAGCCCGCGCTGTGCTCGATGAAGCCGCCATCTCCAAAGTCGACGCCCTGCTGGCCGATCTGGGCGTGGCGTCGAGCCAACTCGACGATCCCGCTCGCGGTCTGAGCTTCTCCCAGGACGGTCCGCTGGACATGCGGTTGGACCGCACCGGCGGCAGGCCCACCGCGGCGGACCTGGTAGCCAAGATGGACGAAGGCGAACTGGCCGACCTGATCTACGCCTATGGCGAGGAGCGTTACAGCCGCCGGATCGCCCGGGCGATCGTGCTGGCGCGGCAGAGCAAGCCCATCACCACCACCGGCGAACTGGCAGCGATCGTTTTGCGGGCGTATCCGGGAGCGGCCAAGGCGACGCGGCGGGGCGTACATCCGGCCACCCGGACCTTCCAGGCGTTGCGAATCGCCGTTAACGGCGAGATGGAAAATCTCGACGCCCTGTTGAAGGCTCTGCCCGATCTGGTCAAGACCGGCGGGCGGGCGTGCATCATCAGTTTTCACTCACTAGAGGACCGGCGTGTCAAACACGCATTTGCGGACCTGGCCCGGGCGGGCCGGGCCGCTCTGATAACGAAAAAACCCAGGACGGCAGACGAGGACGAGATTGCCCGCAATCCGCGGAGCCGCTCGGCCAAGCTGCGGTGCCTGGAAATGACGTAGCGGCTCAAGGACGTGCCGCTGCCGGAAGGAGCCGGACATGGGCAGGGAAACTCGCATCGGACTGCTGGTGAGCCTGGGATTCGTCGTGGTTTTCGGACTGGTGCTGGCCGAGTTGACCGGGCTGGATCCGGCCGGTCCCGCCGCGGCGCCCTCGGCGGCGGTGACGGGGACGGATTACAGCCACGCCTATCCCATCGAAGAACTGCGGGTCTCGGAGAGGCCGGCGCCGCGCCGGGCGGTCGGACATTCCGCCGAGCGTCCCTCCTCCTCCCAGCGCAGAGCGGCGGTGGTGCAGCAACAAACCAATCCCCAACCTCCGCGGCCCGTGGCCGAAGCGCCTCGCCCGCTCAACCGCCAGTACACCGTCGTGCCCAGTGACACGCTGATCGGGATCGCCCGCAAAGTCTACGGGCGGGCGCACGGCAACGAATACCGCCGCATCCTTGATGCCAACCGCAGCCTGCTGGCCGGCGAAACTTCGCTCAAACCCGGCCAGACGCTGGTGATTCCTGCTCTTCCCGGCGCCGCGCCCGCCCGCGCCCAAGAGGCGACCGATCGGCTGGCGCCGGCGCCGGTGGCGCACGTGGCGGCTTCACAGGCACCGGTGGCCGCCATCACCCGCGAGACCAGCGCTCCTCCGGCGGGGTGGGTCTACATTTTCAACGGCAACGAGACGCTCCAGAAGATCGCTTGGACGTACTACAACGACGACAGTGGCGCCGCTGTGCAGCGGATTATCAATGCCAATCCCGGGCTGGAAACGCTCAGCCGCTATCCGGCCGGGATGAAGATCGTCATCCCCCCAGCCCGCTAAAGGACCTGCAGTGCGAATTGCCATTTTGATCATCGTGATGGTTGGGCTGACCGTGGCGCTGGTGCAGATACGCCGCGCCGAGATTCGCACGCACCACCAGATCCGCCAGCTCGAGGCTCGCCAGGCGGTGCTGGCGCGGCGCCTGGGCAGCCAGCAGGCCCAACTGGCCGGTCTGACGCAGCAGCAGGCCCTATGGCAGCGGGCTCAGAAGATGGGCCTGGGGCTGATCGACACCACGGCATCGCGGCGAAACATCGCGGCCCGTCCGCCGGCGACGGGGGGCAACTCGTGGTAACGCGGAGGCAACCATGAAACCTGCAGTCCCGGGGCGCTGGCGGCTGGAAGCGGCCTTTGCAGCCGTGGTGGTCGCGCTGGTGGGACTGGCCTGCGCCCAGGCGACGCTGGTTCACAGCGGCAAGGAAAACGCCGAGGCCCGCATCCGCGTGCAGCAGACCATGACCGTGCCGTTGCCCGGGCGTCCGGGGACCATTCTGGCCCGCCAGCGCACGCGGTACGCCACGGTGGCCTCGAGCCATCTCGTCGGCGGCGTGTACGTCGACGCCCGCATGATCGACGAAAGCCAGTCTGACGAAGTCGCCATCGGCATCGGCAAAGCCGTCGGCCTGTCCGCCCAGGACCGCATGTATTTCGTTCCGGCCGTTCAAGACAAGATTCTTCGCCGCCGCGATTCGGGCTATGTGCGTGTCATCAAGGCCGCCGACGAGCAGCAGATTCAGAATGTCCAGCGGCTCAAGATGCCTTCGGTCGGGATCGACTATCACTGGCAGCGGGAGTACCCCAACGGGTCGCTGGCGGCGGCGGTGCTGGGGT
Source organism: Planctomycetaceae bacterium (assembly GCA_039680605.1). Classification (NCBI taxonomy): domain Bacteria; kingdom Pseudomonadati; phylum Planctomycetota; class Planctomycetia; order Planctomycetales; family Planctomycetaceae; species Planctomycetaceae bacterium. The sequence continues at coordinate 59,709 of JBDKTA010000044.1, forward strand.
TCCGCCGCCCCAACGGCGAGCCCGGCGGCGGGGCTGAACTGTTCTTTCGCCAAAGCCTCCAGCCCACCGACGGCGAAAAGGTCATGCAGACCGACGCGCGGCGCCGGGCGATCTGGCTCGACGCCTCCAGGAGCAGCCCGCCGCGCGACGGGTACAACGTGTTCCTGAGCATCGACCTGTCGATGCAGGCGATCATGGAAAAAGCGTTGGCCGAGGCGGTCGAGACCTACGGCGCCAAGTGGGGCAGCGGCCTGATCGTCGATCCCTGGACCGGGCAGGTGCTGGCGATGGCGTCGGTGCCGACGTTCGATCCGTCGTCCTACCAGAATGCCTCGGATGACAGCCGGATCAATCGCTGCATCAGCATGCCCGTCGAGATGGGCAGCGCCATCAAGCCGCTCTTCGCCGCCGCGGCAGTCGAGCAGGGCCTGGTGAATTACCAGACCCTGATCAACTGCGAGGACGGCCACTACCGCGCCCCGCGGGGGGGAACCATCACCGATCACGGGCAGAGCTATCAAATGCTCAGCGTGTCGGACATCATCAAGCACTCCAGCAACATCGGGATGGCCAAGATCGGCGAGATGATGGGCAACCGCCGCCTCTTCGAGTGGGCCACGGCCTTCGGTCTGGCCGACCGCACGGGCATTCCGCTGCCCGGCGAGAGCGGCGGAATCGTCCGTCCGTTGCGCAAATGGGATGGCTACAGCACCCGCCGCGTGCCGTTCGGGCAGGAAATTTCGACGACCCCGCTGCAGCTTGCGATGGCCTTCAGCGCCTTGTCCAACGGCGGGCTGCTGCTGGAACCGCAGCTTGTCGATTACATCGCCCGTCCCGACGGAACGGTGATTCACCGCGGCAGACCCAAGGTGGTGCGGCGCGTGATTTCCCCGGCCACCGCGGCCGCCACCGTCCAGGCCATGCGCGGCGTCGTCGAGGCGGGCACGGCCAAGGAATATCCCCTCGACGGGTGGACCAGCTTCGGCAAAACGGGAACCGCTCAGATCCCCGGACGGACGGGGTATCAGGAGGGGGCGTACGTCGCCAGCTATATCGCCGGCGCCCCGGCCGATCGCCCGCGGGTCGTGTGCCTGATTTCGGTCTATTGGCCCGACCCGGCAAAAGGGTATTATGGGGGCAAGGTGGCCGCGCCCTATGTCAGGCAGGTGCTTGAACAGACCCTGGCCTATTTGAATGTGCCCCCCGACGCGCCGGCCGCCGTATTAGTAGCTCGATAACTGGACCGACGGCTATGCGTTTTTCTGAGCTTCTGAAATCGTCCCGGATCCCGCACACGCGCCATGGGCGCGACGTCGAGGTCGCCGATCTTACCGACGACTCCCGCCAGTGCCACGGCGGTTCGTGTTTCATCGCCGTGCGGGGCACTGCCGCCGACGGGCACAAGTTCATCGCCGCCGCCGTCGCCGCCGGATGCGCCGCCATCGTCTGCCAGGACCCCGCCGCCGTGCCCGCCGGCATGCCCCATGCCATCGTCGGCGAAAGCCACCTGGCGCTGGGGCATCTGGCGCAGGCGTTTCTGGCCTGGCCCGCGCGCAAGCTCACCGCCGTCGGCGTCACCGGAACCAACGGCAAGACCACCGTCACGTGCCTGCTCGAGGGCATCCTGCAGGCCGGCGGTCAGCGGGTGGGGCGCTTGGGAACGATCGGCTACAGCACGGGGCTGCGGTTTATCCCCGCCCCGACCACCACGCCCAGCCCGCTCATGCTCGCCCAGGCCTGCGACGAGATGGTCCGATGCGGCTGCCAGTACCTGGTCATGGAGGTCTCGTCGCACGCCCTGGCGCAGGATCGGGCGGCCGGAATCGCCTTCCGCACCGGCGTGTTCACCAACCTCACCGGCGACCATCTGGACTACCACGGAACGATGGAGGCCTACGCCGCCGCCAAGCGCAGGCTCTTCGAGCAGCTCGACGCGACCGCCACGGCAGTGCTCAATCGCGACGACCCCTCGGCCGACGCTCTTGCGGATGCGGCACCGGGGCGGGTAATGTGGTATGGTTTGAGTTCAGCCGCCGACCTCTACGCCAAGATTCTGCGGCTCGATGAGACCGGCGGGGAGTTTGATCTGATTGAAGCCGGCCAGTCGGTGCGGATCCGCACGCCGCTGATCGGTCGCCACAACGTTTCCAACAGCGTGGCGGCCGCCGCCGCGGCGCGGAGCCTGGGCGTGGAGATGGACACCATCGCCCAGGGGCTCCAGCAGGTGTCGCTGGTGCGCGGGCGGCTGGAACGGGTGCCGGCAGATGCGCCCTTTGAGGTGTTTGTGGATTACGCTCATACCGATGACGCGCTGGCCAACGTGCTGGGGGCACTGCGCCCGATCACCAGCGGGCGCATTATCGTCGTGTTCGGTTGCGGCGGCGATCGCGACCGCACCAAGCGACCCCGGATGGCGGCGGTGGCCCAGAGCATGGCCGACCGCGTGGTGGTCACCTCCGACAACCCCCGCGGCGAAGAGCCCGCCGCGATCATCGACGAGATCATGACGGGCTTTGGTCCCGACGCCGCCGAGAAGGTCGAGGTCGAGAGCGACCGGCGATCGGCGATCGCCCTGGCGATCTCGCGGGCCGGCAAGGGCGATGTGGTGCTCATCGCCGGCAAGGGGCACGAGTGCGAGCAGATTATCGGCAAGCGGAGAGTTCACTTTGACGACGTCGAGGTGGCCCGCCAGCTTCTTGCCCAGAGGGACAAGGCGCCATGAAACCGTTGTTGGGCGAGGAAATTCAACGCGCCGTCCACGGACGATGGTTGACCCGCGGCGCCTCCGAGAAAATCCTCGGCGTCAGCATCGACTCCCGAACCGCCCGCGCGGGCGAGCTCTTCATCGCCATCGTCGGAAAGAACCACGACGGCCATTCCCACCTGGCAGCGGCGGCCGACGCCGGATGCACCGCGGCGATTATCTCAAAGGACTACCGCCCCTCGGCGAAGATCCTGCAGCGCTTTGGCGTGGGCGTCCTGGCGGTCGATGACACCACGACCGCTTTGGGCGATCTGGCCGCTTTCTACCGCCGCCACGTTTCGGCGGCGGTGGTGGCTGTCACCGGTTCCAACGGCAAGAGCACCGTCCGGCGGATGATCCACCACATTCTCTCCAAGCGACTGACCGGTTCGTGTGGGCTCAAGAACCACAACAACCACATCGGCGTGCCGCTGACGCTGCTGGCCGTCGAGCCCAAAGACGACTTCGTCGTCAGCGAGATGGGCACCAGCAGCCACGGCGAAATCGCCCGCCTCTCGCAGATCGGCCAGCCCAACGTGGCCGTCATCACCTCCGTCAGCCCCAGCCACCTCGAAGGCCTGGGCAGCGTCACGCACGTGGCGGTGGAGAAGGCGGCGCTGCTGACGCACCTGGCCGCCCGCGGCCTGGCGATCGTCAATGCCGACAGCAAAGAACTCGACCGCGCGCTGTCCAACTACAAGTGCAACGTGATCCGCTTCGGCGCCTCGGCGGGGGCGTCGCTGCGACTGACGAATTACACCCCCTGCGGCACGGGGCAGGAGTTCGTCATCAACAACCGCCTCAAGGTGACCCTGTGCGTCTGCGGCAGGCACAACGCCTTGAATGCCCTGGCTGCCATCGCCGTGGCGCAGCGCTTCGGGTTCGCCCAGGGCGAGGCCGCCAAGGCCCTGGCCGACTACCAGGGCATGGAGATGCGCCTGCAGTTCGTGGACCTGGGCCACTCGACGCTGATCAACGACGCCTACAACGCCAACCCCGCCAGCATGCTGGCGGCGGCGGACGTGCTGGCCGACAGCGCCGGGCGCCGCCGCGTGATGATCGCCGGCGACATGCTCGAACTGGGCGGAAAGTCCCAGTCGTTCCATGAAGACGTCGGACGCAAGCTGGCCCAGTTGAAGATCGACCTGCTCATCGGCGCCGGTCCGCTGGGCGCCCGGATGGCCGCGGCGGCGGCGGAGGCGGGTTTGGCCGCCGAAGCCTTCAAAAGCCCCGAGCACCTCGCCGATCACCTCGGCGCCCTGCTGCAGCGGGGCGACACGATCCTGATCAAAGGCTCGCGCGGCGCGCAGATGGAGCGGTTGATCGAGCCCATTGCCGCGGCCCTGGCGGGCGCCCCGGACACGCTGCGCGCCCGCAAGGGGCGGGCGAAGGACGGCGCCAAGTGATCTACTGGCTCTTCCTATCGCCCAAGAACGAAGCCCTCCTGCTGCGTCTGGCGGGGGCGGGGGTCTTGAGTTTCCTGCTGGTGGTGCTGCTGGCGCCGCGCGTCATCCGCCTGCTGGTGCGCTACAAGGTGGGCGACCGCCCGGAGTTCGACCACGCCAACCTCAACGAACTGACGAGGCACAAATCCAACACCCCCACGATGGGCGGGGCCCTGATCGTCGCTTCGATGCTCGTCTCGATCCTCATCTTCGCCAACGTCTTTGGCAACATGTTCGTCCGGATGGGGCTGCTGGTGCTGATCTGGCTGGGCGTCCTGGGCGGCATCGACGACTGGCTCAAGCTCCGCCACGCCCCCGGAACCCCCACCCGCGACGGGCTGCGAAGCTGGGAGAAGCTCGTCTTTCAGATCGGCCTGGCCCTGCTGGTCTCGATCTTCATGCGGCACTACTACCGCGCGGTCGAGCCGGCGCAATTCTTCTACTTCCCCTTCCTGGCCGATCCCATCGCCATCGGACTGACCGCCCACATCATCATCACCACCCTGACGATGGTCGGCACGTCCAACGCCGTGAATCTCACCGACGGCATGGACGGTCTGGCGGCCGGTTGTTTGGGCATTGTGGCGGTGGTCTTTCTGCTGATCTCGTTTCTGGTCAGTTCGGTCCGCTTCACCGAGTTGTTCCGCCTGCCGCTGATCGACCGGTCGGTGGTGGAGATGGCGATCCTGTGCGCCTCGATGCTGGGGGCGTGCCTGGGATTCCTGTGGTGGAACTCGCCGCCGGCCCACGTGTTCATGGGCGACACTGGGTCGCTGCCGCTGGGGGGGATGCTCGGGTATATCGCCGTCGTCACGCGCCAGGAGCTGCTGCTGTTCATCGCCGGCGGCGTGTTCGTGACCGAGGCGCTGAGCGTGATGATCCAGATATCGGTTTTCAAGATGACCAAGGGTCCCGGCGGGCGCGAGGGGCGCCGGGTCTTCCGCTGCGCGCCGCTGCATCATCATTTTCACCTGGGCGGCTGGGCCGAAAGCAAAGTCGTCGTCCGCTTCTGGATGCTGGGGGTGATTTTTGCGGCCCTGGCGCTGGCGACGCTCAAGCTCAAGATCGAGTGACGAGGCATAGCGATGGCAGGGATGCCCGATGACAAACCGCTGACCCTGGCGCAGAACGCGTTGGGACGAGGCTTGGCGCTGGTGACGCTGGCGCTGCTGGCGCTGGGGGTGGTGCTCGTACAAAGCGCTCTGGCGTCGGTGAATGAACCCGGCGCCTGGTACGCGCGAGTTGACGTGCGGCACACGATCTTTGCCGGCGCGGCCCTGCTGGTGTTGCTGGCGGTATGCCATTTTGATTATCGGCGCCTTGCCCGCGGCAGCAACGCCATGCCCAGGCTTGCCATCGTGATCTTCTGCATCACGATGGTCGCCGGGCTGCTGGTCTTCGTGCCCGGACTGGGCAAGCAGATGGGCACGTACTATCGCTGGGTGCGCCTGGGGCCGCCGCAGTACAACCTGCAGTTCCAGCCCTCCGAGTTGATCAAGTATGCCCTGGTGATCTTGCTGGCGGCGCTGTTCACGATGCGGCCCCAGCGATGCCGCCAAGGCCGGTGGCTGCTGGGGGCGGCGGTTCTGATCGGCGTGGCGATGGGTCTGGTTATCACGCAGGATATGGGCACCGCCATAATCATCGGCGCCGCGGCGCTGATGACGCTGCTGCTGGCGGGCGTGCCGTGGTATTACCTCGCCGCGCTGCTGCCCCCGGCGGCGGTGGGCTTCTGGTATTACGTCACGCACCTGGCGACCAAGATGGCCCGCATCGCCGCCTGGCTGGATCCCTGGTCCAAGGATAATCCCTCCTCGCATCAGGTGCGAGAATCGCTGCTGGCCATCACCTCCGGCGGGTGGTTCGGCAAAGGGCCCGGCAACAGCGTGCAGAAACTCGGGTACCTGCCCGAGCGCACCACCGACTACATCTTCGCCATCTTCTGCGAAGAGTGGGGCTTCATGGGTTCGCTGCTGCTCTTTGTCTTGCTGGCGGCGTGGGCATGGTATGTCCGCAGCATCGCCGTCAAGGCCAACAACCGCTTCGGCAGCGTGCTGGCCGCGGCACTGGGATTCGCCATCATCCTTCAGGCCCTCATGCACGCGGCGGTCAACCTCAACGTTCTTCCCCCGACGGGCATCGGCTTGCCTTTCGTCTCGTACGGCGGCACGCAATTGCTGATCCTCGCCGTGATGGGCGGGCTGGTCATCTCCGTCTCGGCCAGACGCCACATGACGCCGCAAGAGGGGATGGCCGAGATTCGAGACGACGCGGAGGTCGCCGTCGAGCCGGCGGCGCCTCTGGACCAGGCTGTGCCGGCCGACGAACCTCCCGCCGCCGCAGCGCCTGGCGACCCCGATGCCTCAGCCCCGCCGGTGACGGTGGATGATCTCGATGCCTTTCTTGAGAGCCAGGACCGGGCCGACCACCAGCCGCCCCACACCGACGAACCGCTTTTTGCCCAACTCCAACAAGAGCCGCCCGCGCCAATCAATGATGTGACAGACGAGCCCGCTGACCGTTGACGGCCGTCATCTGCACCGGCGCGCCGCGGAGCCACAGTCGGCCGATCTCGATCTTCTCCCACCCTTGCGGAAGCCTGGCGGGATATCGCGCCCAATCGCCGGCGCTGATGCGCAGCCCGGTGAAGGCATACATAGCGGCCATCAGCATCGCCGCGTGCGTGGTGAGGTGCTCGTCGTGAGGATGTCCGGCAAGACCCGCGCAGAGACCGTAGGGGGCTGCCCACGTTTCCTGGCAGAGGCGGTGGAACAGTTCGGCGGCCTTGGCGCGATCGCCGGCGATGGCGGCGGCAGCGGCGCGGGCGGCAACGGCCGGTCCGTCCGTCGCGGCAGCGGTTTGTTGCGCCTGGCGTTCCAGGGACCGCCGCAGCAGTTCGCCGTCGAGGGCGCCGTATTCTACCGGATCGTGCAACAGCAGTGGCGCCAGCGAATCGCCGCCGGCGATGGCGCCCGTGGCGCCGTCGACAGGAACCACGATCGCCCCGGCAAGTTGCGCCCATGCCCCCGGCGGGTCGTAGCCGATCGTCGCGGCGCACTGGCTGGCGGCGGTCAGCGCCATGCGGCAGAGAACGTTCATCTCGGCGGTGTTTCGCGTTGCGTCGGCGTTGACGATCTCGAAGCCTTCGGCGGTGAAGCGGCCGCGGCTTTCGATCCATCGCGCGTAGTCCGACAGCACCGGCCAGACCGCGCGGCGGAGGAAGTCTTCGTCGCCGGTGGCGAGGAAATACTCCCAGAACGCCAGTGCCACCCGCGGCGTCGCGCGATGATCGCCGGCGGCGGAGTCGGCGGGCGGGCAGCCTTCTTCGCCCCCGGCCGCCGCCTGCAGCGGAAACATCGCCCCCTGCAGACCCAGCAAAAGCCCCGCCGCCCGCGCTGAGGGAATCGACGCCAGTCGGAACCGCAGCATGGCCTGGGCGGCATCGGGCGCCGCCGGCGCCACGGCGGGCAGCAGCCAGTAGTCCATGTCGTCCAGCACGCGCCCGCCGTAGGGCCAGGCAGAACTCAAGCCCATCGGGCTGACGCCGCACAGGGCCGAGGCGTGGCAACTGGAATGCACGTAGAAGAAGGCCGCGTCCAGCGCCCGCTGGGCCTGCGTATCGCCGCTGAGGCGGATGCGGGACTGCCACAGATCCAGCCAGGCCTGACGGTTGAGGCGCGACAGCTCGTTAAAACCAACCGCCCCCGCCCATGCCGCCATCCGCTGGGCGTGCGCTTGCGGCTGGGGGTGATAAGCGGCGGGCACAACGGCCGCCAGCGTGTGGACGACGCCCGTCTGCCCGCTTTCGATGCGCAGGCTGCGCTGCTGCGGCTGGGCCAGCGCCAAGCCGAAAGTCGTGGGCGAGCCCACACGGGGGATGATCTCGATCTGCGCCTGGGCCAAGGCGGTCAGGCGAATCTCCTGGCAGGCCACGCTGGGGGCGCTGCGGGAAAGAAACTGCAGCACCTGGACGTCCAGCGTCAGCCCCTCGGCGGCGAACTTCATGTGCGTGGTCAACTCGCCGGTGGCCATGTCCAGGCTCTGCTTGATGACCGTCACGCGCTGGGGGTTGTCCAGCAGGCTGGTCCCCGCGGCGATGATGTCCGTGCCGAAGGGATAAGCTGCCTCGGCCGAGCCTTCGCCGCTGCCGGGAACCTGCCCGGTCACCAGCGCCGCGGCGGGGCGGAGCGGATTGGCCTGCGGACGCAGACCGATCAGGCCGTTACCAAGATACGCGGGGGTGAAGTGTTGCGAAAAATCGATGCAATCCAACTTCGGAATCGGCAAGGTCCCTCGCGGGACCATCGGCGTTGGCGTAGGCATCGGCGAGCTCCAGATTGCTTCAAACGAACCGACCCCAAAAACCGGCCGGCACCTCAGGGGGCATTCTGGCGGCAACCGCCTCGCCTGTCAATGAAAAGCGTCGGGTCAAAGGGGAAAAGCCGCGGCGGAGGCACTAAACGAAAGGGCAATTCATTGTGTGAACTCGTCACTGTTAAAAGAGCCTGCCAGGCGCGGCGAAGTGTTCCTCGGCACTCCGCCGCGCCCTCCGTTGGCAAGCTTGCACCACAACAACCTCCGCACACCTCCCGTCCGTCGCCTCCGCAATCGACCGCGGCGGCGAGGGTCGGCTCCAAAGCTTTTTCCTCCGGACTCGAATGTGAACCGGCATCATCATCGCCGGACTCAATGTTTTATCGCGCCTCATCCCCCTCGATCACTCGCGTCCATTGCCCTGCGTTCAGGGGCCCCTGGAGCACGGCCGCCCCGCGGGGCGCCATCTTCTGAGCCAGATCGCCCGTCTCGACGTAGACCATCGGCCGGTGCTCCGTCTGCAAGGCGATCGTCAAGGCGTCCATTGCGTCGTCGGCGGTCTCGGTCGCGTCGATGATCGTGCGATTGCCCGAGGCGACAGCCTTAAGGAATCCGTCGGTCGTGCTGCCGGGGTACAGGCACAGGGCATAGTGCTCGTCATTGCGGGCCCAGTCGCCCAGTTGCCGCACCAGCGACGCCGAGGGGCACACCAGGATGATCTCTTCGAATTGTTGTGATCTGCTGACCATTGCGGTTCCTGCGGTGAAGGTTACTTGCTCGAACGAATCTTGCGGTTGCGGCGGTTGAACAGCACCAGCGCCCCGCCCAGCGTCAACAGGGCCAGCGTCGCCGGCTCGGGCACCGGAACTACCGGAACCGACGAGATGGCGCCGATGGCGTCGATGTCGGCCCCGGCGTAGAAGCCGTACATGCCAGCCGCGGGATAATCAAAGCGGTCGTCCTGGATCGCCACGTACTGGAACATCGTCGTGGTCGCAAGCGAAGCGGCCGCCAGGACCGGATCGATGTCGATCCCGCGGGTGCTTCCGGCGATGCGACCTGCGTACAGCCAGTCGACGTTGTTGGTGCTGATCCAGACGAAGGAGGCCTCGACCACCGGACCCACTTCGAACACGTACAGGTCGGCACTGGCGGTGCCGCTGCCGGTCAGGGCGTTGTCGACGAACTTGACCACCAGGGTGCCGCCGTTGCCCAGCGAGACGAACTGCCCGAGGTTGTGCGTGGCCGCACCGGAAGGCGGCGACGTGTAGTTGGGCGCGCCCAGAGCGTCGTCGGCGTTGCGCCAACGAGCGTCGGGCGACTGGCCCACCAGCGTCACCGGGTCGGGCGTGTCAACCGCCGGGGTGTAGCTCACGACCGCATCGGCAAACGAAAGGGCGCCGGCGGGAAAGTCCACGCCGCCGATAATCTCCGCCCGGGCCGTTGAAGAGAGGATGGCGACCGCCGCGGCGGCGATCAGCAGGCCGCAGGCACGCATGGCGTTGTTCGTCTGACGAGTCATGGCAGTAGCTCCCAGGGTGGACCTTGAGGGTCGAAATGCCGCTTCACAAACTGTCTTGGCGACTTCGATGTTCCTCTCCGATTCGTTGCTGGCCGGAGAGGAGGTTCCCGCGAACACCGCAGCCGCCAGTTGGCCGTTCGTCATGTTGTGTGTTCGCGTGTTCATGGTCATTCTCAGCGTTAGGGGTTAAGCGTTCCTGTGTCGTTGCAGGGTTACAGGGTGTTCTTGCGGGCCTGGCGACGGCGGACGACCAGGATCGTTCCAGCCACGCCCATCAGCACCAGCGTGGCAGGCTCGGGAATCGTCGAGGAAATCGCGCCCACCGCGTCGATGTCCGCACCGGCGTAGAAACCGTAGCGGTCGGTGTCGGGATACTGGGCCGCGTCATCCTGCAGCCGCACGTAGGCAAACTGGGTCGTGTAGGGCAGGCTTTCGGCCGTCAGCACCGGGTCGATATCGATGCCACCGGTGGCACCGGCGACGAAGCCCACGTAGAGCCAATCGATGTTGTTCTGGCTGATCCAGATGTGGGTCTTCTCAACTTCAGGACCGACTTCAAAGATGTAGAGGTCGTGCCCAGCGTTGCCGCTGCCGGTGAGCCTGTTGTTGATGAACTGCAGCGTCAGGAAACCGCCATTGCCCAGCGAGACGAACTGGCCTTCGTTGTGCGTGGTGGCTTGAGGGGCCGGGGGGGTGTAGTTCGGCGTGCCCAGGGCGTCGGCGGGAACCATCCAACGCGGATCGGGGATAGACGGGCCATCGCTGAACGGCGCGTACGACACCACCGCATCAGCGAAGGACAGAGCGCCCTGCGGGAAGTCGATCCCGCCGATGATCTCGGCACGGGCGGTCGAGGCGGCGCCAATCAGAGCAGAGGTCAGGATCAGGCCCAGAATCAGTTTTGTCGTCGTGGTCTTCATTGCAGTTCTCCGGCTAAAGGTCTTATTCGGTTAAGTCCGCAGTGGACTCTAATTCTCAATTTCTTTCTTTGCAGCCAGTTACGTTTCAGCGTTTGCAGCTCAGTCATTTTCCTAATGCATCGTAGGGGGGTTAATTACCTCCTGCCGATGCCATAGACTCTTTCGCGGCGGCTCGCGTGGCCGCTCCCAGAAGCGGCTCAAAAAAGCCTTCCCATTCCGCCGGGCTCATCGGTCCGGCCAGCAGCAGCGACCCGCGAAGGCGGACCTGGATCTCCAGGTCGTCGCGACGTTTTTCGGTGTACACAGCCGCGTGCTGACGCCCGAGGCGTTCGTTGGCGATCTCCAGAACGTCCAGCGCCAGGTCCCCATCGCTTGTGGCGTCGGTAATCACGACAGCGGCATTGCTCAAGGCCATCTCGATGGCCACTGGCGTCTTGGCCGAAACGAGCCTCAACGAGTGCTGGCTGTGCCGGCGGATCCACTGAGCCACCTGGAGTACCAGGCTCTGGCTGGCGTGGAAGAGGACGATCTCGTTGTTGACTGTCGTGTTACTCATGAAGGTGATCCTTTCTAAATCAGCTTCGCCGGCGCCAATCGTCGGCAACGATGTAATAACAACGACCGTGCCAAAGGATCGACTCCGTTAAAGCGAAGCATATAAGAGGCTTACAAATAAAGACTTATAAAACTGGGGCATGGAAATCAGGCGCGAAAAAGCTTTGAGAAATGCGGTTCAAAGTGCGGCGCGCGCCGCGATGCGCCACAAGGTCTCTGGTGCAATTTGCGGCGCGGGCGCAGCGAGGTCCGGCGCGGCTGTTGAAAGCGGTTGCGATCCCTGGTTGCCGATCTGCTTTACCGCGTCGCCCCGACCAGGCCCGTGTAGAGGTCCTTGAGTTTCGCGGCAGAGTCTTTCCAGGAGAGTTTGCGCAGCTCGATGTGCCCGTGCTGTCGCAGGGCGCGCTGGAGGGGGGCGTGCTTGAGCACGGCCAGGATCTTGTTGGCCATCTCGTCGGTGTCCCAGAAGTCGACCTTCAGGGCGTGCGTGAGCACTTCGGCCACGCCGCTTTGGCGCGAGATGATGACCGGAACATTGTGGCTCAGGGCCTCGAGCGGGGCGATCCCGAACGGTTCGGACACGCTGGGCATGACGTACAGGTCGGCGAGCTGGAACACGCGGGCGACGTCGGCGCCGCGCAGGAACCCGGTGAAAGCGACATAGCGCCCGAGCTTGAGCTGGGCGACCTCGCGCACGCATTGGGCAATCATGTCGCCGCTGCCGGCCATCACGAACCGAACGTTCTTGTACCGCTCGACGACCTTCTTGGCCGCGCGCAGGAAATACTCCGGGCCCTTCTGCATGGTCAGGCGGCCCAGGAAGAGCACGATCTTTTCATTGCGCGTGATGGGGCGGTAGATCTCGTCGCTGTCGGCCTCGGCGGGGAACTCGACGGCGTTATAGACCACGTGGCACTTCTCGCGCTCGACGCCGTAGCGAGACACGGCGATATTCTCGGTCAGGTGGCTGACGCACACGACCGCGGCGGCCGCATGCATGCCCATGCGCTCGATGTCGTAGACCTGCTGGTTGACGTTCTCGCCGGCGCGGTCGAACTCGGTCGAATGCACGTGTACGACCAGGGGTTTTCGCGAGGCCGCCGCCACGGCGAGGGCGGCCGGATAGGTCATCCAGTCGTGGGCGTGGATCACGTCGAACTGCTCGGTGCGGGCCAGTTCCAGCGCCAGCCGCGCGTAGCGGTGTACCTGGCTGATCAGGTCGCCGCCGTAATGGGCGCCGGGGCCTGCGGCGAAGGTGCCTTTGGGCAGGTCCTGCGGACCGTGAGGCTGGGGCGCGTCGGCGTGGACCTGGGCCGATTGCGGAAAGCACTCGTGCAGGCTCTGGATGTCGAACTCGCTGAGCAACTCGGGGATTCGTTCCGTGGCTCCGGGGCGGGCGTACGGCTGGAGGACGGCGTCGACCTGGTGAAATTCGACGTTGGGCAGTTCCTTGACGCGGAAGGTGCGTTCTTCCGCGGCGGCGGTGACATCGATGATGTCGGCGGGGCTCTTGAGCCGCACGTGGGACGTTTCGCCGCCGGGCACCGACTGGGGCAGCACGAAGACCACCTCGACGCCCACGGCATCGAGACCCTTGGTCAGTCCGAAGCACGCGGTTCCCAGTCCGCCGGTGATGTGCGGGGGAAACTCCCAGCCTAGCATGAACACTTTCATTCCAAGAAATCCCTCATCGACGATGGAGAATCCCGACCGGGCGGATTATACACTGACACAGGGGCGATGCCATAGCGCCTGAATTTTACGCAAAGTTGGAACCGCCGGCCAGCCGGGGCGTCAGAGTTCTGTGGCATACAGAAGCAGGAGCATGGGCGAGACGCCCATGCCACACGGGAGCATGGGCGAGACGCCCATGCCACAAAACAGCGTGGAGACCAGTCATGAACACTCATCTCAGAGCGGTAGCGGCGGCAGTGGTGGCGATGGCGGTATCAACGGCGGCGCTGGCGGACGGCATGATTATCCCGATCCGTCCGCACATCCAGATCCGAGGGAGCTGGTCCGTCAAGTATCACCACGTGGACATCAAGGTGCGCGACCAGGTCGCCATGGTCAGCATCGACCAGGCCTTCGAAAACACCGGCCCGGGCGTGCTCGAGGTGGAATACGTCTTCCCCGTGCCGCCCGACGCGGCCATCGACTCGATGACGCTCATGGTCGACGGCAAGGAGTACGCCGCCAAGCTGTATAAGGCCGACGAGGCCCGGCGCATCTACGAAGACATCGTGCGCACCAAGAAAGACCCCGCCCTGCTGGAGTACGTGGGCTTCGGCCTGTACAAGACCAGCGCCTTTCCGCTCCAGCCGGGCAAACCCTGCCGCGTGCTGGTCAACTACAAGAACGTCTGCCACAAGGACCGCGACCTGGTGGAGGTGTGGTACCCGCTCAATACCGAGAAGTTCTCGGCCAAGAAAATCTCCAGCGTAAAGGTCAGCGTCGACATCGAGTCCAGGAGCGACATCACGTCGGTCTACTCGCCCACGCACGACCTCAACGTCAAACGCAACGACCCGCGCCACGTCGTGGCGACCTTCGAAGTCAAAGACGCCCTCCCGGCGACCGACTTCCAGGTCTTTTACAAGGCCGCCGACGAAAAGGTGGCCGCCACGCTGCTGACCTCGCAGCCGCAGCCCAAAGAGGACGGCTACTTTCTCATGCTCGTCAGCCCCAACCCGCGCGACAGCCAGACGAATGTCATGCCCAAGGACATCGTGCTGGCCCTTGATCGCAGCGGCTCCATGAACGGCGAGAAGATCAAGCAGGCCAAGGCCGCCGCCGCACAGGTCCTCAACAGCCTCAATAAGGAAGACCAGTTCAACGTCGTGGTCTACAGCGACTCGGTCGAGGCGTTCTTCGGCAACGAACTGGTAGCCGCCGACAAGGCGCACGTGGAGCGGGCGCTGGAGACGCTGGACCGCATCGACGCCGGCGGGGGCACCAACATCCACGAGGCGATGATGCTCAGCCTCAAGGCGATCAAGGGCTCGCCGTCGTCGCGCCCCAAGTACGTGATCTTCATGACCGACGGTCTGCCCACCGTCGGCGAGACCGACGAGGGCAAGATCCTCAAGGAGATCGCCGCGGCCAACAAGGATGTCAGCGCCCGCGTCTTCGCCATGGGCGTGGGGTACGACGTGAACGTGCGGCTGCTGGACAAGCTCGTCGGCCAGAACGACGGGCGCAGCGACTACTGCAAGCCTCAAGAGCCGATGGAGCCCAAGATCAGTTCGCTGTACAACAAGATCAAGAACCCGGTGATGACGGACCTGTCGGCCGAGTTCGGCAAGCTCAAGGTGCGCGACCTGTACCCGCGCAAGCTCGGCGACCTGTTCGAAGGCGACCAGATCGTGCTGGTGGGGCGCTACGACGCTGACTCGGTCAAGGATCTCCCCGCCGGCGCCGGCGGAACCTTCCAGACCCAACTGGTGGTGCGGGGCAACTACCTGGGCAAGAGCAAGACGTTCGAATATCCCGTCAGCGTCTGTGCGCCCGGACCGGATCTGCGGTACGGCTTCGTGGAAAAACTCTGGGCCGTCCGACGCGTGGGATACCTGCTCGACCAGATCCAGCTTCATGGCAAGAACCAGGAAGTCATCGACGAGCTGGTCAAGCTGAGCCTCAAGTATGGCATCATCACGCCCTACACGAGCTTCCTGGCCGACGAACGGACCGCCCTGCATGACGCCCCAAGCGTCCGCGCCAGCGCGAACGAGTCGCTCGAACGGTATAAGGATGTCTCGGGCGCCCACGCCCAGGTGGCCGCCAAGGCCCGGCAGAGCCTCAATTCGGCCGACGCTCCCGCCCCGGCGGCCGAGGCGCCGGAGTATTCCGCCAGCGGCGCCGGGAAGAGCGCCGGCAACGCCAGCGTCTACGGCAACACCACCGTGCGGGCGTATGAGGCCGACAAGAAGGAAAAGGCCGACAGCGTCCGCAGCGTCGACAACCAGACGCTCTACCGCCGCGGCAACGTGTGGGTGGCTGACAGCGCCGCCAAGGTGGACATGGAAAAGGACCGCGACAAGATCCAGACCATCCACCGCTACAGCGACGAGTACTTCAAGCTCATCCACGGCAACACGGTCGAGCAAAACCGCCTGATGGCATCCCAGCGCGCCGACGAGGAACTGCTGGTGACCCTGCGCGGGCAGACGTACAACATCAAGTAAGAGCTCGGCGCGCCGCATGTGGAGTGCGGCAGCGTCCGCCAGAAGCATCGAAAGCGGCGGCTGAGGCCGCCGCACTCCACATGCGACGCACGTTAGTCGACGCTTTTCTTTTGCTCGCGGATTAGGGTATCATCGGCGTGCATGACGGATATCGCCAACAAGCCTGACCTGTCTGTTGAAATCGCGGGTGTCGCCTTGCAGAACCCGCTGATGACCGCCAGCGGCACGTGCGGCTACGCCGACGAGTACGCGGACTTTCTGGACCTGGGCGAGCTGGGCGCCTTCGTCACCAAGAGCATCACCGTGGCGCCGCGGCAGGGCAATGACTACCCCCGCGTCGTCGAGACGCGAGCCGGGACGCTCAATGCCATCGGGCTGGCCAACGTGGGGCTGCAGGCGTTTATCAGCGAAAAAGTCCCGCTGCTGGAGAAGCTCAAGCTGCCGGTCTTCGTCAATGTCGCCGGTACGACGGTCGAAGATTACATCGCCGTCGCCGAGGCGCTGGAAGGCGTCGCGGTGGTGCGCGGGGTGGAACTGAACATCTCCTGCCCCAACGTCAAGGAAGGCGGGATCCAGTTCGGAACCGACCCGGCGCAGGTGCAGAAGGTGACCTCCGCGCTGCGCAAGGTCTGCCGCAAGAACATCCTGATCGTCAAGCTCTCGCCCAACGTCACCGACATCAGCGCCACCGCCCGCGCCGCCGTCGAGGCCGGCGCCGACGCCCTGAGCATGATCAACACCTTCACCGCCATGGCGATCGACATCGAGAAGCGCCGGGCGATCCTGGGCAACCGCACCGGCGGTCTGTCCGGTCCGGCGATCCGCCCCATCGCCGTGCGAATGGTGCATGAGGTCTACACCAAAGTCGCCAAGGCGGCGGGCATTCCGATCATCGGGATGGGCGGGATCCAGTACGCCCGCGACGCCGTCGAGTTCCTGCTCGCCGGAGCGACCGCTCTTGCGGTGGGAACCGCCCTGTTCGTCAACCCCGCCTGCATCGTGGAGATCAAGAACGGGATCGCCGATTATCTCCGCCGGCACAACTGCTCGTCCATCCGCGAGATCATCGGAACGCTGAGTCACTGAAGTGACCAGTCCAAAAACGCGCACACTTGCAGAGACTAGCTTTGCAGCTTCTTCAATACCACGCTGCGCATGATCTCTCGGGGGGCTTGAATCCCTGTCCAGGTTTCGAATTGCGCGACCGCCTGGTTGACGAACATGTCCACGCCGCTGACGGTCCTGCACCCGGCGGCGCGGGCAGTCTTCAGCAGCTTGGTCTCGATGGGGTTGTAGATCGTGTCGAAGATGACTTCGACGCCCGGCGGAACCTGCGCCAGCGGTGAGTCGTCCACGCCCGGATGCATTCCGATCGACGTGCAGTTGATCACGACCTGCGCCTCCAGCGACGCGACGCGGCTCCAGTCCTTCGCCGTGCAGAAGAACTCCTCCGCCAGCGCCTTGGCGCGGGAGAGCGTGCGATTGTAGACGGTGACCTGCGCCCCGTAATGCACCAGCGCCGCCACGACCGCCCGCGCGGCGCCGCCGGCGCCGAGCACGGCGACCGGACGGTCGAGCAGTTCCTCGCGACGAAGTGACATGGCGTTGCACAGCGCGTCGATGGCGGCTGCATAATCCGTGTTGCGCCCGCTGAGGGTTCCACCCGGTCCAATGGTGATCGTGTTGACCGCGCCGATCATCGCCGCCAGCGGTTCGCAGTTGGCCGGCCCGACGTACGCCAGGGCGGCTTCCTTGTGCGGGATCGTCACGCTGAGCCCGCGCCAGTCCAGCCAGGGGCGCTCCAGCAACGCGTCCATGAAGCGGTTGAAATTGTCCGCGCCGCTCTGCACCAGCATGGGCACGTACACGGCGTTGACGGCGGCCGCTTCGAACGCCGCGTTGTGGATCGCCGGGCTCAGTGAATGGGCGATGGGACAGCCGACAACGCCGTAGACGGCAGTGCGTTCGTTAATGCTCTGCCAGCGGTACAGGTTCCGCATGAGGTCGATGTTGACCTGCCCCGGCGCGGTCGAGGCGGTGTCATTCAACGTGGTGAAGGTTCCGTACGCGCCGAACTTCCGCCCCAGGATGCGGCTGACAATGCCCGCCTCGCCCATCGCCAGGGCGATCATGTCGCGCGACCGTGACCGCAGCAGGTCCAGCGGGCGAAAGCCGTCTTCCGCTCGCGAGGGCGTGAAGACGATCTTGGTGACGGTGCCGGCCGACTGCTCCATCTCCGCGACGAGCTGGTCGAGATTGTCGGGCACGGCGTTGAAGTCGTGATGGCTGCGGATGATCTGCGACTGCCGGGCTGCGTTGGCGACGGCCAGGGCTTCAGCGACGGGCACGTCTCGTTCGATATCGACGGTGGCGCCGAGGTTGGCGGCACGGCAGAGCACGCGGAGGCGGGCGTATTCGTCGCCGTCGTAGCGTCCGCCCTCGCGCGTGGGGCGGCAGGTGACGATAACGGCGGCGGGGGGTTCTTTCAACAGGCGTTCAAGCTGTGCGTCGTCGGGCAGGCGGTCGAGGTAATCGAGGCGGCACTCGACAGTGTCGGCCCCGCGCGCGGCGGCGGTTTCCATGTCCTGGCGCATCTGGCGCGCGGTGGGCGAGGTCAGGCAGCAGATCAGTCGCGTGGGATGTTGGTCGCTCTGCATGGGTTCAGCGTTGCCGTCGCGCGTCGGGCTGCTTCTGGGATTTGCGCGGGCGCGGGTTCTGCAGCGCCGGTTGCCGCGCCGTCACCGCGAGCTGGTTGAGCACCTTGAGCAGCCGCTCGCCGGCGTTGTCCTGGTGCGTCACCTCTTCCGGCGCGCCCTCGGCTGTGATCTTGGCGGCCGCCGGGTCGGCGTACTTCCGCACTCGGTCCTGGCGTTGGAGCACTTCTTTCCAAAGCGTGTAGAACGCCTGATAGAATCGGTCCGAGCGCTCCTTCTTCATGGTGGCCGACTCGCTGCGGACGGCTTCGAGCATGACGGTGTAGTCCCACAGCCTGTCGCTCTCGGCCGTGATGATCATCTCGATGAGTTGCTTGTCGGTCTCGGCCTGGTCGGCATAGACCATCAGTCGCCCGAGGGTGCGGGCCAGGACGGCGGCCTGCTCGTTGTGGAATTTGGCGGCGAGATCCTTCTTAAGTTTCTCGATGCGGGCCTGGCGCAGCTTGGCGGGGTCCTGGGTTTTGTCCTGGGGATTGTCTTTGAGCTTGTCGAGTTGAGGGGGGGTGTACTGGGGCATGGGCTCGTACTTGCCCAGGCGCTGGTGGAGGGCCTGCACCGCGGGCATGGCCTTGCGGACGACATCGGTCTTGGCGTTGAGCAGCGGTCGCAGGAGGCAGTTGGCGGCGTAGAGATCGGCGGGGGTGGCTTGGCGCTGGCGAAGAAGCGTCTCCAGGATGCCGACCGACTCGCCGTCGTACCACAGGTCCTTCATGAGCAGTTCAAGCCTGGAACTGGCGGGGCGCTGCTTGATCCAGTTATCCAGGGACTGCCGGGTCGCAGGCCCGTCCAGCCATTTCTGCGCCAGGGACTGGGCCTGCTGGGCGAGATCTTTCATTTCTTCCGAGCGTGCGCCCTCGGCTGCCAATGCGGCGCTCGCCAGAGCCAGAACGATCAGAGATGCCAATGTTTTCATAGCCATGCGTCCCTTTGTGCGACAACCCGGTATCATATCAAACGAACGGCGCGGGGGCACTATTTCAGGGTTGTGCGTCTTCCTGAGATGCAAGAATTCGGGGAGCATGGGCGAGACGCCCATGCCACACAGCAAGAGCATGGGCGAGACGCCCATGCCACACAGCAAGAGCATGGGCGAGACGCCCTTGCCACACAGCAAGACATGGGCGAGACGCCCATGCTACTCACGGGCGAGACGCCCGTGCTGCTACGGTTTGGCTTTGAGGTCGCCGAGCTTCTTGATCAGGCTCGCGGCGGTCTTTGATGAGATCGTGAAGATGCCGTCGAGCCCTTCGACGACCGCGTAGCGATTGTCGCGGTTGTTCTGGCCGATGTGGGAGACCATGACGCGTCGGATCTTGCCGTCGGTCTGCACCAGTTCAACGCAGAACCAGGGGTTGTCCAGGCGGTACTTGGGCAAATCGCGGGTCTTGTAGTCGACGAAGGCGTCGGCCTGCAGCTTGCCCGCCTGGGCCAGGAAGGCGCTGATCTCGCCGGTGTCGAGCTTGACGTAGGGATCCTTGGGATACGTCCAGGCCTGGCCGTCTTTTCGCACCGCCAGCGTCTCGTCGCCGGCGATAAAGCGAATTTCGCCGACGGTCTGGGACTGGATATTCCAGACCGAGCGGCTGCGCAGTTCGGTCGAGAGTTCATCGAAGAACGTCGCGGGCATCTCACCGACGGCGGCGGGCGTCGCGCCGGTGTGGATGGCGTAGATCTTGCCCTCCTGCCGCACGACCTGAAGGGCATAGGTCCGGTTTTTCGGCTGGGAGGCGGCCGTTGCCGGCCCGGTGGCCGCGGGCGCCTCGCGGGTCGTCAGCGTCAGCGTGATGCTCTCAGGAGCCTTGATGAACTTCTCGGGCGGCTCGTTTCCCAGGAAGATGATCTTCGATGCCGCCAGCTTTCGCACGCGGCGGGCGAGCTTGTCTATGTTTCCGTCGTCGGCCGCCGCGGAGATCGGGGCGAGCATCTTCCAGCCCGCGTCGTCTTTGCGGACGGAGAAGACGCTGCCGGAGCGGTTGACGTCGATCTGCACGATCTGCTCTGAGGCAGGAATATTCAGCAGCACGTTGTCGCGATAGGCAGCCGGTTCCAGCGCCAGGGGGTCGATCGTCCGCGTGGGCACCACCGCCACCGGCGCCGTCTCGCCGGCCTGAACGTAGGTCATCTCGCCCGAGGGGCTCTTGCCGCCGATGCGCAAGGTCAGGCGATGCTTGGAGCCCTTCAAGGCCAGCGAAATCACCGCCCGCGGGGTTGTCAGGCCCGCGGTGAGACTGTCGCTGAAGTCCTCTGCCCGCAGCCCCGCCAAGCCCGCCAGCAGCGAAGCAATCTGAGCCTCATTGGCAGCCGTCGCGTACGGGGCGGTCATGGCCCAGCGTCCCGTCGTCGAGACGAGCGTGGCGCTCTTGCCTTGGGCTTCGATCACGATCTCGTTGACGGCGTCGGCGTCGAAGTCGAGCACCTGCCTTTGCCGCAGCGCCATCAGCGGCGGCTGGAGGGCGTCCATCAGCGAGGCGGGCACCAGGAACACGCTGGGCGAGTCGGTGCGGCGGGCGTAGATTTGGTCTGTGCTCTTCGCGCCCAGGGCGATGGTCAGCGGCGTCTGGGCCGGCGCCGAGGCGCGCGTCGAGGCCGGCTGCGTTGCAGCGCCCTTCTGCCACAGCGTCACCAGCAGCGACTCCTGCCCCGCCGCCAGACCGTACAAGGCCAGGTCCGACTCGCCGCTGGCGACCACGTCGTCGGCTTCGATGCGGCAGGCCCGGCGCAGCAGGTCGTCGACGCCCTCGTCGCTGGCCTCGGCCACGACGGGGGCGACGATCTGCCATCGGCCGCCCCGGCGGGACAGTTCAAAGCTGTTCTTGCCCCTGACGCTGACGCGGGTCACGGCGGTGGTGGGCAGGTCTACGAAGACCTTGTCGCGGTAGACGCTTGCCGGCTGGTCGAGGTCCCGTGCGAAATCGTACGCCACCCATGCCGGGTCATGCCCGGGGACATGCACGTAGGTCCGC
Source organism: Planctomycetaceae bacterium (assembly GCA_039680605.1). Classification (NCBI taxonomy): domain Bacteria; kingdom Pseudomonadati; phylum Planctomycetota; class Planctomycetia; order Planctomycetales; family Planctomycetaceae; species Planctomycetaceae bacterium. The sequence continues at coordinate 81,069 of JBDKTA010000044.1, forward strand.
GTCTGGCTGACGCCCATGATCGGGGTTTGGCGCCCGACCTCGATGACGTGGTTCTTGCCCGCCTCATCCGTGAAGGTGAGGATCCACAGTGGCTTGTCCAGCCCCGACAGGTCGTTGTCGATTCCGGCGGCGGTGGTGGCTTTAAGCGACTGGATCTCGTCGATCATGCGGTTGACGCGCCAGGACTGGGCCTTGGCCTGGTAAGGCCGCTCGACGTGCCACTCGTTGCCGCGCCGGGAGAAGTCGATGGAGGCTCCGGCGGCGTCGGTGATCCGGACGGCGACGATCTTGCTCGTCCCCGGGCTCAGGAGCCGCTCGTCGGCCGGGGCGTCGTCGGCGACGTTCAGCAGGGTCGAATGGCGCACCAGGATGTATCCCAGGCACAGCACGAGGATCAGCGTCAGAGCGATAGCGGTTTTGGGTTTCATCGTCTGGTCTTTCTGGAGCAGAAACAGCTTTCTTGAAATCCCTTCAGCGGCGCAGCGTCATGATCGTCACGCCGGCTACCACCACCAGCAGCGGCAGCACGCCGATCAGCAGCACCGCCAGGAGGCGGCGCGACTGGTCGTTGATGACGACGACATCGGCGTTGGCCGGTCCGGTGGCGATGTAGTTCGTCTGCCCGATCAGCCAGTAGACGCTGTTGATGACCAGGTCGGCGTTGGTCCACGGGGCGGGCTGACGGTCGGCCAGGCCCTTGGCGTCTATGAATCCCACATCCTGGTCGAGATAACCGTCGATGAGCCCCAGCGTCAGCCCCAGCACGACGATGCGCCCGGAACCGGCGCCCGCGGCGCTTTGCGTGGTCGCCGAGGGCTTGGACTGGGAGTTGGCTGCGCTATCCCGCGAGGCCGCCAGGGCAACGGGGAAGGGTGTAGGAAGATCGCCCTTCTGGTAGTCGGGCCAGATCTGGCTGTCGTTGGTGCTGCGGAAACGATCGAGCAGTTCGGGCAGTCGCGCGGTGGCCCAGGTGTCGTTCCTGGCCGGAACCGCCAGCAGCGGCGTGACCGTGACATTCGGAATCTTCGTCGAGACCTGATCGAGAGGGCAAATGGCCTGCCAGAGCGTTCGCTGCCCCTGGAGCGGCTTACCGATGGGGTGATTGCTGTACTCGTTGAGCGGCGTGTAGTTGATGCGTTGGAGGTTGATCCTGAACCGCTGGGGGTCGCTGGGATCGGTCGCGGCGGGTATCACCAGGAACTCGCTCTTGACCTCGATGCCCCAGTCATCGCGCAGGTAATCGTTGAGCATGTACGCCGGGCTCATCGGCGGCACGCCGTACATCGTCTGGCGCGGCTGCAGGAACATGCCCATGAAGACCGCCCCGATGCCCGAGTCGATCGCCTTCTTGAGCCGATCGACATGCACCGCGCCAAAGCGGCTGTTGGGATCCCGCGGATCGGCCGGCCCCGACGGCGGCGGCAGAATCAGCAGCACCTGCGCCGGCGGGTCTCCTGCCGCCAGCGCCGGTTTGGGCTGGGCCAGGTTCCATCGCTTGACGACGAAGTTGCTCTCCTCGAGCCGCTGCGTCAAGGCGCTGAACTGCTCTGGTGACAGCGGCGGGAATCCCTCAGGATTCCGCTGGGGCGAGGGGATCTCACAGTACGTCAGCCACACGGTCGCGAAAGGCGTGACGCTCCTGGCCAGAATCGCCGAGGCGATGGCGGTGTCGCCGTTGAATGCCCGCGGCGTTTCGTCCTTGCCGGGCAGGGCGGGCCCCGCGGTGCGAGGCGGCCAGACCTGGTCGAAGTCGATGACCTTGTTCTTGCCGTCGACCTCGACGATGATGATGTTGTCTTTGCGCAGATCCGCCGCCAGCGACGTCGACTCGACCTTGGGCAGCGCGTTGACCTGCTCGACCAGTGCCTTGAGGGTCTTGTGGGCGGGGGCAAAGAGCGTGTCCTCGCGCGCCTGGCGGAAGAAACTCTGGGACAGCTTGTCGGGGCTCGAGAGCGTGGCCAGAGCCTGTTCGAGCTTCTGTCGCGACTGCTGCAGTGAGCGGGCCATCCACACCACCCGCGTGCGCATGCGCGTGACGGTCTGCGTCTGGAACTGCGTGTTGGCGGCGGCGATGTTATCCTCGGCCTCGGTCACCATGGCGTTGATCAACTCGGCCCGCTGGCGATAGATCACCGCCAGCATTGCGCGGACCTTGTCGGGGCGGTCCGGAGATTCCTCGACCTCGTCCTGCATTGCCATGCAGCTATTGATGATGCGGCTGTTTTCTTCGCCACCGGCGCGGCCGATGGCGGCGGTGACCGCGGCGGTCTTGGCGGACGCTTGACGTGCGGCGGTGATGAACTGGCCCAGGACCGCTGAAGGGTTCTCGGGGACGGGCTTTTCGGGCGTTCCGATGGCCCGAGCCATCGCCATGGTGGCGGTCAGCGCCTCGTCGGCCGCTTCGAGGGTTCCCTTGGTGTTCTTGGTTAGCATGGTGGGCAGTTGTTCGAGGTGGACCATCAGGACGGAGAGTTCTTCGAGGGCCTGGTGGGCTTGCTCAAGGGAGGTCTTGGCCTCTTCGGTCAGCTTGGCGTAATCGGGCAGGCCCGAGCCTTTCAGATCGGCCTGCACCTGTCGATGGGTCTGCGAGAGCTGCTGGGACTGGTTGTTGAGGACGACGGCGACGCGGGGCGTGAGGCTCCAGAGGTTCAGGAAGGCGGCGCCGGAGGCCTTTTCCCACTGCTGGCGGTTCTGGAGGAGCTGGTCGCAGATGGACTTGCCCTGGGCGTCGAAGCTCTTGAGGAACCTGGCGTGAGCCTCGAACTTTCTGGACTCCTCGGCGCTGAGGCGGGCGATCACGCGGGCCCTGACGACGTCGCTGGTGGCGTCGACGACCTTGATCTTATCGCAGCGGTCGGCCATGTCCCTCAGCAGCTCGAGCGTGCGCGGGCCGTACTGGCGCGACAGCTCGGCGCCGGCCTTGTCCGTCGCCGCATACGCACACGTCAGCGTCACGGGCTTGTCCAGCGACGCGAGAATCTGCGCGGTACGGTCCGAGACGTCGGCGCCGGTGCTTTCCATGTTCCAGCGGGCGTAGTCGCTCTGGGCGATGAGGTTGATCACGAACGTCACCGCGACCGCCGCGGCGATCGTCACGCTGACCATCGCGGCGTAGCGCAAGCGCGTGGCGGCCGCCGCCGCCCGCACCATCATCACGCTCATGATGGCCGCGGCGCCCAGCAGGGGAATCAGCAGCATGATGACATCGCCGGGCAGGGCGGTGTCCTTGACCAGGTCCGTCCACCACGCCGGAGATGGGCCGGCCTTGTCGGCCGAGAGCATCGCCCCGACCAGGGCCACCATCGCTCCGCCGGAGACTACCAGGTAGAAGATCAGGCTCAACCACAGCCCCCAGATCTGGCCCCTGAACATCTGCAGGCCGCCCGCCAGCACTAGCGCCAGCAGCAGCAGCCAGACGAGCATGTACGTGGTGAGGGCGGCGTTGAGCTTGGCGGAGAGGATCATGCCCGTCACGATGGCCGCGATGGCCAGCAGCGAAACAGCCATCGACGCCATCGCCGCCAGGTGCGAGGCGGAGCGGTCCATCAGGCTGGTGGGGGCATGGGAGGGATGCGTTATCGCCATCGTCGGGACTCCAGTGTTTTGATGCTCAAAAACAGGAACAGCGCCGCGGTGGTCAGGAAGAACGCCAGCCCCCGCGTGTCGAGCGTGCCGCGGGCGAATGAGCGGAAGTAGTCCAGCGCGCTGAGGCGGGCGGCCAGCAGATTCCAGGGCTCGCCCAGGTGCGTCATCAGGAACTGCGTCAGAAGGGCGAAGGCCGACAGCATCGCCACGCCGACGATGACGGCCACGATCTGGTACTCCGTCAGCGTCGAGGCGAACAGGCCCACCGCCAGGAACGCCGCCCCCAGCAGCAGCATGCCGATGTATCCGCTGGCGGCCACGCCCAGATCGGGCTGCGAGTAGACCGCCATCACCGCCAGCAGCACGGTGGTGCCGGCCAGCAGGGCGGCGTAAAAGCCCATCACGCCCAGGAACTTGCCCAGCACGACCTGCGCGTCGGTGACCGGGGCGGTCATGAGCGTCTCGATGGTTCCGCTGCGGAACTCCTCGCTCATCAGACGCATCGTCAGCAGCGGGGCGGCGAAGACCATGATCGCGGCCATCGCTTCAAAGAGAGGTCGCAGCGAGGCGGTCGCCCCCGAGGCCAGCACGGGCTCAAAGATGGGGATGCCCAGCGGGCTCAGTCCGAAGAAGAAGACCGCGGCGCTTCCGGACAGGAACAGCGCCCCGATCACGTACGCCACGGGCGAGAAGAAGTACGCCGCCAGTTCCCGCCGGGCTAACACCAGGGTCTTGAGCATCGCTTCATCGCTCCTTCGGGTCAGGCACCGGTGGCAACGCGGTTGCCGGCCTGCATGTTCTGCTGATAGGTGATCTGGACGAAGTAATCTTCCACCGACCCAACCTCGCGTCGCAGCTCGCGCAGGGCGTAACCGGCCTCGGCGGCCATCGCCGCCACGTCGGCGCGCAGGTCGGCGTCGGGGTCGCCGGCGATCACCAGGCGCGTCCAGTTTCCGTGGGCGGAATGTTCGACCTCGCGCACGCCCTTGAGGGCCTTGACGGCCTTGGCCAGGTCCGCCCCTTCGGCGCCGCGCAGTTCGGCGATGACCCTGGAGGGACCGGTGACTCTCTGGCGGAGCTGGGCGGGGGTTCCGCTGGCGGCCAGCCGCCCGCCGGCGATGATGATCAGGTGGTTGCAGATCTGCTCGACCTCGGCCAGGATGTGGCTGGAGAGGATGACGGTGTGCTCTCCGGCGAGTTCCTTGACCAGCTCGCGCATCGACCGCACCTGGGCGGGGTCCAGGCCGATGGTCGGCTCGTCGAGCACCAGCACCGGCGGGTTGTGCAGCAGCACCTCGGCCAGGCCCACGCGCTGCTTGTATCCGCGAGACAGTTCGTCCAGGCGGCGCCGCATCATGTCTTCAGGCTGGCTCAGCCAGCACCGCTCGGCGACGCGCTCGACCGCAGCCTTGCGCTTGGCCGAGGGAATGTCGCGCAGCGCCGCGCGGAACATCAGGTAGTCGCGCACGCGCATTTCGCCGTACAGCGGGACCGACTCGGGCATGTAACCCACCTGGCGCCGCACCTCCAGCGACTGCGAGAGCACGTCATGCCCGGCGACCGTGACCTTGCCGCTGGTGGCGGGCAAATAGCAGGTGAGGATCTTGAGCGTGGTGCTCTTGCCCGCGCCGTTGGGGCCCAGGAAGCCGACAACGGCGCCCTTGTCGATGTGGAAGGAGATGTTGTCGACCGCCAGCACCGGTCCGTACCACTTGGTGAGGTTCTTAACGTCAATCATGGACTGTCCTCAACGAGTCGTGTTCTTTGTACGCTCCCCGGAGGAACGCTGTTCTTGGCGGCGTGGTATGAGCTTCTGCCCGCCTCCCGCGGGGGGAGTGTAGATCTTTATAAGTAAGGAAAGCGCTCGCCCATGTCAAGGCTGATCGCGCGCAGTCCCGTCCTGGGCGGTGTAAATGCCCCGGCATCTCAGTGCCGGGGCCTTCAGAAAATGCCCGCGCCCCAAAGAATGTTTCCGCCGCCGCGGCGGAATCAGTATCATCCGTTAGTCACCACTGAAATGGAGCATCGCATGATGTCCAAGCTTCTGGTCGCCTGCCTGCTGCTGACCTGTGCGCCCGCGATGGGCGACGATCCGCAGATCAAACTCCCCCTGACCAACGCCGCCTGGACGTACTCGGCTGACGAAGGCAAAACCTTCACCCTCGCCAGGCAGGAGATCAAGCCCCTGGCCGTGGTGTCGGTGGCCGCACAGGCGGAATTCGTCGTCGACGATCTCGACGCCTGCGGCGGGATGTTCCTGGCGGCCGACCCCAACCTCGGGGCGGCGCCGAGCTATACGATCAACGGCAAGGCCGTCGCCGGTCCGCTGGATGGCATGCTCTACCAGTCGATCCCGCTGGACTGCAGAAAGTACCTCGTCAAGGGCAAGAACGTCCTGGTCGCCACGGGCAAGTACACCAATACGCTCGATGTGGCGGCCGCGGTCGCGGTGGCCCCTCGGCTGGAACTGCTGCCCCCGGCGGCCGTGGCCATCCAGTCCGGTCCGGTGCTGGGGCATGTCGGGGCCGACTACTTCACTGTCACCTGCCGCACGAACGTGCCGGCGGAAGTGACGGTAAAGACCGACATCTCTTCGGTCGTCAGCGAGCGAGGCTACATTCACCGGCTCAAGGTGGCGATCCCGCCGGGGGCCAAGAAGTTCTCGTACACGCTGACGGCCCGCGTCGGGACGGCCTCGAAGAGCGAAGGGCCTTTCGACGTGATCGTGCCGGGACACAACCCCAAGGGCTTTCGTTTCGTGATCGCCGGCGACAGCCGCTCGAATCCCGGCGGATGGAGGAACGTGGCGACGGCCTCGCTCAAGGCCGCCCCGGAAGCGTTCTTCTTCACCGGCGACACGGTCAGCAGCGGTCCGCTCGATGAGCTTTGGGACAGCGAGTTCTTCGCCCCGGCGAAAGAGCTCTTTGCGACGGTGCCCCTGTACTCGGTGATCGGCAATCATGAGGACCACGCCCCGATCTACGCCGAGATGATCTACAGCCCCGGCGGCGACGGGCGGGCGATGAACTGGTCGCAGACCATCGGCGGCGTGCTGTTCATCGGCATCGATGGCGCGGAGGACTGGAATGCCGGATCAAAGAATATCAAGTGGCTCGAGGGCGTGCTGGAGGCGTCGAAGGAAAAGTTCGTCTTCTTCCTGACGCACTACCCGGCGTGGTCGTCGGGCCCGCACGGGCGCGGCGAAGAAACCATGTACGCCTGCCAGAAGGTCATCATGCCGCTGCTGGCCAAATACAAGGTGCAGGCGATGGTGGCCGGCCACGACCACGACTACGAACGCTCCGAACCCCCCGCCGATAAGGGCGTCCCGTGCATCGTCGCCGGCGGGGCCGGAGCGCCGCTGTACAAAAAGAGCGGCCGCGCTTCTGCGGGCAACCCGTACTCCAAACTCTTCGTCGCCGGCTCGCTGCACTACTGCGTCTTTGATCTCAAAGACAACACGTGTACGATGAAGGTCTACGATCTGCAAGGCAAGATCATCGACGAGAAGACCTTCGAGGCGCGGAAGCTATAGCTGGTGATATGGATGAATGGATGGCTACATGAGCCTCGAAGAGGCTCCGGAGGCTCATGCCTCCGGCTAAATCCTGGCGTCCCTGCGGGATGCATCAGGAGCGTGTGGTCTATGTTATGAAGGAGAAATCTCTTGTCCACGAAGCCAACGCTTTCATTCGCTCTTCTTGCTGCGGGCATATTGCTGATAGCCTCTGTGTGCTCCGCGGCTGCGCCGAAAACCGTCAGCGGCAAAGTCTTTCTCGACGCCAACGCCAACGGAAAGCTTGACGCCGGCGAGAAAGGGCTGGCCGGCGTGCGCGTCACCGACAGCGTCAAGTTCGTCACCACAGGTCCCGACGGGTCCTACACGATCGCCGTCAGCGACGACGAGATGTTTCCCCGCAAGGCCTCGCAGGTAGTTTCGGTGAGCTGGCCCAGCGGGCACTGGCCGGTGGGGACGTGGTGGGCGCGGCTGGACCAGATCAAAGATGCGGCGGCTGTGAATTTTGCCCTGCGCGAGGACAAAGAGACCGGACCCTTCATCTTCGCGCATATCACCGACGATCACAGCAGCGGGGCGGTGGTCGAGAACTGGGGAAAGCATTTCCCGCAGATGGGTCAGACCCTCTCCTTCGTCGTGGAAACGGGCGATCTGGGATACGCCGGCCCCGACAGCGCCGAAAAAATGTTCAGTGACATCGTCGCGCACGGCCGCACGCTGCCGGTGCCGATCTTCTATGTGCCGGGCAACCATGACTACGTCGGTGTGCATCAGACCGAGTGGTCCAAAGACGATCCGATCTTCGGCGGCGGGGCGTACACCAAACACCTGGGCCCGGTGCGATGGTCGTTCGACTATCGCGGGGCGCACTTCGTGGGCATCGACTGGGTGAGGCCCGAGGGCGGCAAGATCGAGTGCGGCATCCCGGATATCGCCCTGGCGTTCCTCAAGGCCGACCTCGACGCCGTCAAGGCCGGAACGCAAGTCTTCGCCTTTGTGCATTTCCCCAACATTCCGCCCCAGGCGCTGCAGCCGCAGAAGTTCGCGGCGGTCTATGTCTTCGGCGGGCACAGCCACGACTACGCCTCCTGGGAACAGGCCGGCGGCAAGATCATCAACACCACGCAGATCGCCCTGTGGGGCGCCGGGGCCTGCGGGCTGGTACACGTCGATGGCGGCAATGTCGAGTTTGTCTACCGCTGCGCCGGGTGCAAATGGGGCAACTGGCAGGACATGGCCCAGAAAGGCCAGCATATCGGCTTCTGTCCGCTGTTTGATCTGGCCTACAAGATCATGCCGCAGATTGAAAAGGTCCGCCAGCCCATCGCCAAACTCGCGGACAAGTCCCTGGACGTTCCAGCCGGTGTAGACGTGCCCAAGGGCACGGCCGGCGCGATGGTCGAAGCCGAGATTGTTCCGGCGGACGCCAAGACCCTGACCCTGAAGCTGCAGGGCGACAGGGCGCTCGAGCTGACGTGGGACGGTAAGTGGCTCACCTGCGACGGCATCCGCGTGCCGATGCCTTTGCGCCAATGGGAGAAGTCGGTGCGGGTTCGAGCGATCGTGGTCGGCGGCGTGATGCAGATGCAGGTCAACGGCATGTACCAGTTCGCCCGCCCGCTCAAGGACCTGGCGAAGGTGCAGGCCTCTGCCGCCGGTGGAGCGGCCACGCTCAAGACCCTCGACGTGTACAGCTACGACCCGTCGAAGATCAAACCCTAGCCGATCTCAGAAGAGCAGCGGATATCTGCCAGTTCGTGCTTGTATAGCCTGCGCTGGTCTGGTTCCCGATGAGGGTCGTCAAGCTCGATCCATGGCCGGTTTGGGCTTGACCCAGAAGTTCACACTGAACGAGCCGCTGCCATCGCCCGTTGCTTGGTAAACGCCCGCCGATAATGTCGCCGTCTCCATCATCTGAAAGTTCATTCAGCACGTCTGAAGTCTACGTCGAGCAGCCGAATGCGGCAAGTAATCAAGCAATATACTCTTGTCCTCAGGCCATCGTGGCTCTTCGGGCCTTCGGCCCTGCGCGCCACGGCACCCGGCGCGGGCGGCATCGGGGACACGCACAACGGAGTTGTGCGTGGCACCCTTCCGGCTCCCAGTCCCGGTTCCCGGTTCCCTGCTCCCGGTTCCCATCTTTACCGATGCAGCCGGCAGGCGTCGAAGTAGGCCTGCAGGTTTTCGACCGGGACGTTCTGTGGGGCCTCGCCGCCGAGGCAGATGAAGAAGCCCGGGAGGCGCTTGGCTTTCTTTAGCGTGGCGGCCACTTCGGCGGCGATGGTCTCGGGCGTGCCGGTGGTGAGAGTGGTCGTGCTGGCGCCGCCGACGATCTGGCCGCGCGGGCCCACCGCGTCAATGATCGTGTCCGGGTCGTTCATGGCCTCCATGAACAGGCCCGTCGCGCCGGCGGCAATGAAGTCCTTCGCGATCGGCTCGATCAGCCCGTCGCTGGTGGCCAGCACTTTCTTGCCTGCCTTGATCGCCGGTTCGTAAATGCGCTGGTATCGCGGAAAGACTTCGCGCCGCAGGAACGCCGGGCTGAAGATCGGCCCGCGAGCGCTGCAGAGATCTTCGTGCGCCATCAGCATCGGCGCGTCGGTAGCCGCCATGGCGGTCAAGGTGTCGACGGAGTAGTCGGTGCAGCGGTCCAGCATCGGCCTAAGAGATTCAGGCTCCGTAGCGACCATCTCCATGAAGAGCGTCCAGTCGCAGTAGTACGGCATGTAATGCAGGACGAGCATGAAGTGACCCGGCACCAGCAGCGACCGCTCGCCCAGCAGCGCCTGCGTGTCGCGATAGTTCCGGCACCATCCGTCGATGCGCTGGGCGAGGCTGATGTCGTCGTGCCTGCGGGGGTCGAAGTCCAGAATCTCCTGGCGCGTCTTGTAGATCGGGTTGGTCATCCACTGCGTCTCGCGCATGCCCCACGCCGTGCGGACGTGGTGGTCGCCCGCGGCCGCCACTTGCCCGTCAGTCAGGTCCGTCGCGCCGAAAGCCGCAAAGAGCGTCGCGTCGATGTCGAACTTCTCCAGGTACGCCAGGTAGCTTTCCGTGGGCTTGGTCCGCGGGTCAATGCCCGTGGCGCTGCGAAAGAACGCCTCGTGCGTGAGGAACTCGAACTGCGCGACACGGTCGACCTTTTCGCCGGCGATCGCGGCCAATGCACGTTTTATGGACATAGAGCAGTAACCAGTAATCGGTAATCGGTAATCAGTAATCCGTAATCGGTGAGGGGAAATCAATGTACCCGATTCAGGGGCCGGGGCAACAAAAAGAACAGCGGGCGGCTGCCTCACTGGGTAGCCGCCCGCTGCTCAATTGCCACTGATTACAGTTTACTGATAACGGATTACTGTTTCTTCCTGCGAATCAACGCCGCCAGGCCGCCGATGGCCAGCAGGCTCATCGTCGCCGGCTCGGGGATGTTGGCCATATTGATATTGCTGAAGTGCAGGTTGTCGAAGACGGGTTCGCCGCTCCAGTGGGAGACCTGGATGGATTTGCCGGTCCCGGAGAACGTAGCGACAGCAGTGCCGGAGCCCATGCCCCAGCCCTGGGTAAACAGCACGGTTCCTCCCATGTCGACATCGCTGTAAATAGTGATGGCAGACCCGACCGGAACAGACACGAAATCCAGGGTGATCTCCGTGTCGAACCCGTTGGGCATATTGGCGATGAACTGGCGAACGCCGCCGTCTCGGACGGTTCCAGGCCGGCTGCCGTTGCCGACGACGAAAGAAATATCGTAGTCCGGCCCGCCGACGCCGTTGTAGTACTCGCCCACGGCCGTTCCCGCGGGTATGCCGTTGAAATCCAGCGTGATAACGGCAGCGCCGACCGGGGCGGTCAGCAGCCCGCAGAACAGGACAACAGCGACCACTGCCAGAATCGTCTTGAAACTTGTCATCTTGCACCATCCTTTTCTTGAGTTACTGTTACGGGCCAACACCAGAGTGTACTTGCGCATTTTGCTGCTCCTTTACAATAAATGCCGTTATCTGCAAGCAGGCATCCGCGAACGCGTCTCGGACGCCGCCAAGTCGTTTGTGGTTCAGCCGCGCGTCCTGCCAAGCCGCGGATGGGCCAGAAGGCTTATCGTTGCCGGCTCGGCGACCGGAGTACATTGGACCTTGCCGGCACGAGCCCGCGTACCGGTCCTTCTGACGCGCCTCCTGTCGGGGGGCAGCCGCCAGATCGACTGCTGCCCAGCCCGGCGCGTCAAGGCAGAACGAGCATACCATGAGTCTCCATTTTGTATACGGACATTTACGAAAAACATGTAAGACATTTTTACGACAGGGATCATGGGAAAGCTAGTGATGATAGGATGCTAGATCGGACATTTTCGACAAATGGTTCTTGACCCAGACCGCTTCGGCGGTAACAATCTTGCCATGAGCTCAGCGACACAAAAAGCCACACGCGTACTCTTGTTGGGAATCCCGGACGGGGCTCGGGATGCAGCTTACGAATATGGGCATTCGGCCGGGTGGGTACTGACGGCCACCAACTGGGACAACGCCCACCAGAGAGCCTCCGACTACGCTCGCCGATGGGATTGCGCGGGTATTATCAGTTCGTTGCCATTTGGTCCCGGCGACAAGCCCATGCCCGGTTGGGCCGACAGCCCCGTGCCGGTGGTCGAGACGTCGATGACGCAACCTGCGTTGAAAGTTCCCCGCGTACTTTGCGACCACCGCCAAACCGGGGTTCTGGCGGCGCGGCACCTGATCGAGCGGGGGTTTCGCAACCTGGCGTATTGCTGGCTGGGTTCGGTTTGGATTCTAAACGAGCAGGAGTCCGGCGTTCGAGAGGCGGCCCAGGCGGCAGGGGCGGCGTACACGCGCATGGATTTCCCCGCGCGAGGGGCGGCGCAGTTTGGATGGGACGCCGCACGCTTTCGCCTTTGGCTGGCGCAGGAGATCGCGGCGCTGCCCAAACCCGCCGGCGTCATCTTTGACAGTGGTTGGATCGCCCTGGAGGGCATTGAGGCCTGCCAGGAAGCGGGCTTCATCGTTCCTTCACAGGTGGCCGTGGCGAGCTGCATGGACGAACCGACCCTCTGCGAGAACGCTACCGTCCCTATCACCGCCGTGCCGCTCAATCAGCGCAGGCAGACCGGAGAAGCCGCTGCCCTGCTCGATCGCCTGATGCAGGGGCAGGCGCCGCCCGTCGAGCCGATCAAGGTCGCCCCTGAGCCGGTCGTCGTCCGCGCCAGCAGCGACATTCTCGCCACGTCGGACGAGCGCCTCGCCAGAGCCTTGAGGCTGATCTGGAGCGGGTTCACCAACCCGCGCCTGGGCCTGCCCCAACTGGCGGCCGAGGCGGGGCTGTCTGTCACCGGGCTCAACATCCTTTGCCACAAGCATCTTCACTGCACCGCCGGTTCGCTGCTGCGAGGCAAGCGAGTCGAGCGGGCGATGGAACTTCTGGCCTCATCGACGATGAACGTTTCCGAGGTGGCAATCGCCAGCGGATACGCCACAGAAAAGCAAATGCGCCGCAGCATCGAGGCCCGGACCGGCATGACGCCCCGCGCCTGGGGCAAGGGTCAGAAACAGCAGTTGTGAGTTGTGTGTGGTCCTATGCTCGCACCGAACATGCCTTTCCCGCTGTACGACCGGGATTCTTCTGGCGTGAGGGGAAATTAAGGCACAATAGCATTCTGCCGGCCACTCATGGTATATTCAGTTTTCAACATCCGGAGTTGCCATGACCTCATCAGCTAATCCCGAGACCCCGATACCGCAGGATGGCCACTTCAGTGCGCCGGGCTCGAACGACCGCTTCGTCACCTGCCAGGAATTGCCCCAGTTGTCCGCCCATCACATTCACATGGTGGGCATCTCGACGTGGACGACGCATTCGAGATCGTTCTCGCGATGCCACCAGGTGCCGCAGTTCGCGGCCGTCATCGGCGGGCGGTGCGAGTTCTGGGTCAACGGCGAGTGGCGCAGCGCCCGGACGGGCGACTTGTTCCTGTGCCCGGCCGGCTGCGCCGGCGGCGTGCAGGTGCGGTCCAGGAAGGCGACGTTCGTGGCGGTTCTGTATTCGTCTGCTGCCGTCGAGACTTGGATCGGCCCCCAGAGCGTTCTTCACCCGGTGGACGTCTGGGGACTCGATCACGCCGCCAGCGGTCTGCTGCGCGAGTGGTCTGCCCAGGCCCCGGCCGACGTGGTCGAATGCCTCGTCGACCTTCTGCATGCTCAAGCCGTGCGGTTGATGCGCCAGCAGCCTCTGCCGGGTCGCCTGGCGGACTTGTGGGAGACGATCGAGCAGGATATCGGCGGGCAGTGGACGCTGGAGCGCATGGCGGGGCTGGTGGATCTGTCCGAGCAGCACCTCACGCGCCTCTGCCGCAGCGAGTACAACGACAGCCCCGTGGCGTATCTGGCCAAGCTGCGCATGCGCCGCGCCGCCCAGTTGCTTCAGGTTACCGAGTCCTCCATCGCGATGCTGGCCTCGCTGGTCGGCTACCAGTCGCAGTTTGCCTTCAGCAACGCCTTCAAACGGCACTTCCAGATCTCTCCGATGGGATACCGTCAAAGACTTCGCCAAGCCGAGGCGACGTGACCGGGCATTTGTCAGCGTATAAGCGTGAGCAACATCCAGAATGCCTGACGGGGCCCAAGAAAAGACGCGGGCTCAGTTGGGAAACGCTGGCCTGATCCATAGAATCAGTGTGTTCAATGTGGTCGCAGTACGCTTAGCTGTTAACGTAGGGAGGCCAGATGGGGGCCAGGGCAGGACTTGCCGGAGCATTGCTTTTCCTGGCGATGCTGGGGACGGGATGTTCGCAGGCCATCATTGCCGACTCCCTTAAGGCCAATGATCCCGGGATTTCGCAGTCCCCGACCGGACAGCCTCCCGTGCCGCCTGAGTCGTTGACGATTGCGCCGACGGGCATGTCTCCGGTGGCGACGTCTGCAGTCGAGCCCGACGCCATCCTTCCGACTATGGACGAAGCCTACCGGACGCGCCGCCTGCCGCGCGGGGCTGCCTCTATGCCGGCGACGCGCCCATCCCCGGCGCAGCATCACCGCCACATGGGAGGGGCGCCATGATGTCTTCACCGGACGGAAGAACCTATCGCATCGCCGTTGGGCTGTCGGCCCTGCTGGCGGTCCTGCTATGCTGCCTGAGCAGTTGCACACCGCCGGAGACGGGATTCGCCCAGGTGCGCAGCCAGTCGCAGCGGCGCAGCGGATATGGCCCGTCCTGGACGCGCGGTATAGCGGAAGACGAACTCGTCAATCGCATGGTCGCCGAACTGCTCAGCGACGAACTGACCCTCGACAAGGCCGTCCAGATCGCCCTGGTCAACAACCGCCGCCTGCAGGCGACGTTTGAAGAGCTCGGCGTCCGTCGCGGAGCCCTGATTCAGGCGGGCCTGCCGGAAAACCCCGTCTTCTCCGGCGACTGGCGGTTCTTCAGCAAAGGGGTGGCCTTTGAAGGCGTGCTGACGCAGAACGTCATCAGCATCATCACGATCCCAATGCGCCGTGAGCTGGAAGGCAACCGTTTTGAGGCCTCCAAGCTTAACGCTATCGAACAGACCATCCACCTGGTGGCCGACATCAAACGCGCCTTTTTCAGGTATCAGGCCAGCAAGCAGATGGTCGAGATGCTCCAGCACGTTGTCCAGGCCACAAAGGGATCCTACATGCTGATGGAGCGTCTGCGCGAGGCGGGCAATACTCGCCAGCTCGACGTCTTCCGAGAGCGGGCTCTGTATGAGGAAGCCAAAGTCGCATTAAATCATGCGGTAGCGACCGTGGCGGCCAATCGTGAGCAACTCAACTCGCTGATGGGGCTTTGGGGTCCGCAGACCCAATGGGAAACGCCCACGCGCCTTCCGGAACCGCCGGGGCATCTGGGATTGCGGCCGCACGAAGATTCTCAGGGCGTGGCGGCTATAGACCTTGGCCAGTTTCCGCCAAAGGGCAAAATGACGACCACAGCACCCACGGCCACAGCGACGGGTCAGGTTCAGACGCTGGCCCAGCGGTTGGCGGGGCCCCCGACATACAAGCAGATTGCCGGTGCGAGGGCAGGAATACTGGGTCCCGGCGAGGTCAAACAGGAAGACGTCCCGGTGGAGCAGCTATGGAGGGTAACAGGACCATCTTCAGAGCGGTTCATCCAAGTCGAGCGGCGGGCGATGGAAGAGAGTCTCAACCTGGCGATCGCCTGGCGACTGGTGCAGGCACAATCTGGACGCCTCAAACTCGACACGACACTGGCGATCTTTCCCTTCCTGGACGCGGGGGGCACGGCTGAGCGCAACCCCGAAGGCAAATGGGGGGCAGGTCCGGCTGTCAGTTCCCCTATCCCGTTGTTCGATTGCGGTCAAGGCCAGGTTACACAGGAGAGCTCGCGTCTGCGTCAGCGTGTGGAGCAGTATGCGGCACTGGCGACGGAGATCCGGGCGATTGCCCGCTCGGCCGAAGCTGGCTTCCAAGCCAGCCGCTCCCGCGTTTTGTACGTGCGCGACGTGATCATGCCATTGCACGCGGCTTTGGTGGCCGAATCACAGCTGCAATACAACGCGATGCAGATCACGCCGTTCCAGCTTCTATCGGCCAAGGTGCAGCAGATTCAGGCCGGTCAGCAATACGTGCTGGCGCTGGCGGAGTATTGGCTGGCGAGGACGGATCTCGAGCAGGTGCTTGACGGCTCGCTGCCGCCGGGTGTTTCCAGCCACCTCATGGCGATGCCTGCGGCAGGAATGCTTCCTGATGCACCCGGGCCGGGCGTGGGGCGACAGGAATCGCGGAATCCTTAAGGGTGATGCTTATGCCAGCGTCGCGACAAACGAATCCTTCGTCTGATCCCAGCGCAGCCCCCAAGACGCGTCGAAGCGTGCTCAAGGCCGGCGCCGGCGTGCTGGCCGGGGCGGCGCTGGCGGGAGTCGACAATGCCCATGGGCAACTGCCCACTGCGCCGGCGACCACGGCGACTTCACCGGCGACCACCGCCCAGACGCAAAGGACGAAGTATGACCGGTATCTTCACGATACCCGCAACGACGCATGGCGGGCCAAGGTGCTGGAGGGCGAATCGCTCGAGCGGCAACTGACGCGGACCGAGCGGATCGATCCAGCCCGCCCCCTGCCGCCGGGGCTGCCGGGGCAAGACTATCTGCCGGTCATCACGCCCAATAACGTTTCGCTGCCTTTTAAGATCGTCGACGGGGTCAAGGTCTTCCACTTGGTTGCCCAGGAGATCCGCCACCAGTTCGCTCCGGGGATCGAGGCGTTCACCTGGGGCTATAACGGACGCGTCAATGGACCGACCATTGAGGTCGTCGAGGGCGATCGGGTCCGGATCTATCTGACCAATCATCTCCCCGCTCCGACCAGCCTGCACCCACACGGATTCCTGCTGCCCAACGGTTTGGACGGCGTCAGCGGGCTGACTAACCCGCCGGCCCTGCCCGGCGAGACATTCAAGATCGAGTTCACCATCCGCCAGCACGGCACGTTCATGTACCACAGCCATCATGACACCATGACGCAGGAAGGCATGGGTCTGACGGGGATGGTCGTGATGCACCCGCGGCGTCAGTTGCATACCGTCGAGGAGATCGGCCTGCCGGTGGACCGGGATTTTGTCATCCTGCTCCAGGAGTGGCGCGTGGAAGTGGGGGCCCATCGCATCAACCCCTTCAGCATGGACTTCAATCTTTTCACGATGAACGGGGTTGTTTTTCCAGCGACCGAGCCGCTGGTCGCCCGACTGGGCCAGCGGGTGCGCCTGCGATTCGGTAATCTCTCGCCCATCGACCACCACCCGATCCACCTTCACGGCTACGAGTTCGCCATAACCGCCCACAACGGCTTTCGTGTGCCCCCGGCCCAGCAGGTCATGCAGGTGACGGCGCTGATTCCGGTGGGGCGCACGCAGGAATGGGAGCTGCTGGCGTTGAATCCCGGCGACTGGATTTTCCACTGCCACATGACCCACCACACCATGAATCAGATGAACCACCTCTTTACCAACCTGGTCGGAGTGGCCCCCGGCGAGACGGATAAAGAGATTCAGCAGCTTCTGCCCAACTACATGACCATGGCCACTGGCGGGATGAATGATCGTACCGGGCGCCCCATGCACCCGATCCCGCCCAACTCCATCCCGATGAAGAACGAGGACGGGCCGTTTGGGCCGATCACCTTCGGCGGCATGACCAGCCTCTTCAAAGTTCGCGCCCAGATCAGCGATGAAGACCTGGCACGCAACGCCGATCCGGGATGGTACGATCATCCGCCCGCAGAGATCGCTCAGCCGGCGACGGGCGACGAATTGCGGCGCGACGGGATCAACCCCTCAGGCGCCAGCCGCTCATAGGAGACTCGCATGGCGGGGACATTGCGGAATCTTGCGACGGTCCTGGCACTGCTGGCGGCGTCCATCTTTGCCGGCTGCGGCGACCATGCGGGCGGGGCAGAAACCGATTCAGGAAGACAGGGCTTGCCCGAAGCCCAGGGCGTGCCGCCCGGTCCCTTGCGGGCAGCGACGCGCCCGAACGTGGCCAGTCATCCCAATTCCCCCGCCCCGGCTAACGCTCCGAATGACAAACCTGCACCAATAGTCCCATAGGCGCATGCAGGTTTCTCTGCGGCCTTTGCGGGCTCTGCGATTCGTGCAGTTTTCGCGGTCAGCCGGCGCAGCGGGCGGCTTCTTCTTGGGCGATGGCGGTCCATTCCCACAGGCGCTGGGGCTGGTAGCGGACGGTGGAGATGTCTTTGAAGATCAGTTCGATATGGCAGCGTCCGCCCGCCAGGTCCAGCACTTGGCGGATGTGAGCCCGCGCTGCCTCGGGGCGCCAGTGGTCTTCGGCCAGCAAGGCGGGGTTGGGTTTGAAGCTGAAGATGTAGCGGTCGCCGACGGCCTCGACGGCCTTGGTCAGGTCTACCCACGGGCTCATCGAGACCTTCCGCAGGTTGGGCACGCGCTGGAGCAGGCCCATCTTCAGGTGCAGCGGTTCACAGCAGCCGTAGTACGTCAGGCCCCAGCGGCTGAGCCATCGCAGGTCGTGTTCGAGGGCGAACTGCCAGTGCATCTCGGGCGAGACTTGCGCGAAGATCTGGGCGTTCGAGCAGCCCCACATATTGTGAGGCCGCACGCGGGCGGGGTCGTAGTCGCCGCCGGGCAGGCCGCTGACGTACCCGTATCCGCCTGAGCCCACGCGGATGTTGCGGTTGTCCAGGCTCAGGGCGTTGAGTGCGACGAATTGGTCGAGCTCGACCATCCAGGCGTCGACCATGCGGTCGACGGCGGCATGGACCATCTCCGGTCGGTTGACCAGGTCGACCATCGCCTCCTCGACGCCCCACCAGCGGATGAGGTAGTCCCACGGGGTGAACCAGATGTGGGTCTGCCCGACCTGGCGCACGGGCATGATGTCCTCGTAAAGGTCGCGCATCGTCTCCAGGGCGATGCGGCTGGCCGCTTCGTTGTGGGTGACGGTGGGCATGCGGATCTTCTCGATGTCCTCCGGCCCGGATATCTGGCGGTGGAACCGGCGGCTGTAGATGCCGCTGGCGGCGTCGGTGGTGGCGATATCGACCTCTTCGATGATCCCGAAGTCGCTGGAGTGCAGGGCTAGCGGGCATTCGAGGAAGTCGCTGACGACCATGTCGGCGGGCATGTGCTTCCACTGGTAGAGCGTCTGGCGCATCTGGGTTTCCTGCTCGCGCGCCCAGGGGTGGCTCGTGCGCAGGGCCAGTTCGCCGTCGACGTCCATCTCGTGCCAGGGAATCTCATTCACCCAGACCATCGGGCGCAGCGAGTCCAGGTCGTTTAGGCGCGTCCAGAGCGCTGCCGTGTCACGGTGGACGCTCATCGCGGCGACCTGGGCGACCCGCTCGGCCAGCTCGCGAAGGACCGCGCGGTCGGCGGGCGGCAGTTCGATCGGTTCGGTGGTCGGGGCCGGCGTGACGTGGCTGGGGTCATGAAGCATGTGGCATCTCCTCTGTCAACGGTTGCCCAGGTGCTCCAGCAGGGCGGCCGAGGCGATGGATCCGCGGTAGAGCTGGTCGAGCTTGAAGTGCTCGTTGGGACTGTGGAGGTTGTCCTCGGGCAGACCAAAGCCCATCAGGACCGCGTCGAGCCCCAGGACGCGCTGGATCAGCTCCGTCACCGGTACCGACGCCCCGCACCGGATCAGCACCGGGCTCTTGCCGAAGGCCTCGCTGACAGCCGCCTGCGCTGCCGTCATCGACGGGCTCTGCGTCGCCAGCATCACCGGCCGCGAGGAGGCGTGGAACACCAGGTCGCTCGCCAGGCCCGGCGGGGTGTTGGCGGCCACGAACTCGGCCAGCGCCTGTTCGATCTTCCAGGGGTTCTGGTTGGCGACCAGTCGCATCGAGAACTTGGCCGAGGCGCGGGCCGGGATGATCGTCTTGGAACCCTTTCCCGTGTATCCGCCGACGATGCCGTTGCAGTCGAGCGTGGGCCTGGCCCAGAGGCGCTGCAGGGCGGGCAGGTTCTTCTCTCCGCCGCCCAGGCGCCCGTCGCGCACGCCCAGGAACGTCGCCATCGCCGATTCATCGAAAGGCAGGGTCTCCCACGCCCGGCGCTCGGCATCGGTCAGCGGCAGCACGTCGTCGTAGAAGCCCTTGAGCGTCACGCGGCCGCTCGCGTCGTGCAGCGAGGCGATCATGGCCGTCAAGGCGTTGACGGGATTGGCAGCCGCGCCGCCGTACTCGCCGCTGTGGATGTCGCGATTGGGTCCGGTGAGGGTCAACTCGGCGTAGACCAGCCCTCGCAGGGCGTAAGTGATGCTCGGGATGCCATCGGCGAAGAAGGACGAGTCGCTGATGACGGCGGCGTCGGCGGACAGCTCGTCTTTATGTTCGAGAATGAACGGCTCCAGGTCGGGCGAACCGATTTCCTCTTCGCCCTCCAGCAGCAGCGTGACGTTGACGGGCAGGCCCAGCGTCCGCTGCCAGGCCTCGATGGCCATCACGTGCGTGAAGAGCTGTCCCTTGTTGTCATTGGCGCCGCGGGCATAGACGGCGCCGCCGCGGACGGCGGGCTCGAAGGGGGGGCTGGTCCACTGGTCGAGCGGGTCGGCCGGTTGGACGTCGTAATGACCGTAGATGAGCACGCGCGGCGCGTCGGGCCCGGCGGCGGCCGGTGCGTGGGCCAGCACGTTGGGCTTGCCGGTGGTGGGCACAACGCGTGCGGAGCATCCGGCGGCGATGAGCCGCTGCGCGAGCCATTGGGCGCAGGGCGTGCAGGCGTCGGCGTCGCCGCTGACGTTGGCGATCGAGGGGAAGCGAAGCAGATCCATCAGCTCGTCGAGGTGCCGCGAGCGATGGGTTATCAAGTATTCGGCGACGGCGGGGGCAAGCATATCGGACCTCATCAGACAGTTGGTTTGGGTTTCCAAAATTGCCACCAGGCCCGCCGCGGCGGCGAGGCGGACGCGGGCGGGGGCATCGACGGACCGGGGCTGGGGAGTCTGGCCAGCAGGTCCCGCAGGTGGTCTTGGGCGAACTGCTCGGGGGCGGCGTGGTAGGGGACGTCGGAGTGGAAGAACGCCCCGGGCGGGGGCAGTTGCTCGTGCGGGGCGTAGAACTTGAGGGCTTCCTGCAGACAGAGGGCGGCCTGGCAGGCGGCCAGGCGCGCCTCGGCGGGCGAGGCGGCCTTGCGCGACTCGATCATCATCAGATCGCTGAGGCTGAGCCATTGGCCCAGGTCGACGATGCGGCTGGGCTGGGGCTTGGGGTTGATGGTCAGACACTGGCCCTGTTCGTCGTGGGGCAGCGGGTCGCAGATGAAATCGAAGTCATGGCAGGCGTTGCAGGCTTTGCACCGGGCCTCGACACGGACAGGTCCGCTCTGCGAGGGGGCCACCGGCTCGCCTTGAATTTCAAAAGGCCCCTTGCCGCAGGCGCTGCAGAGGCGAACCATCAGGCAGAGGCGAATCTCGTTGAAACTATGTGCGTGTGGAAGGGAATCCATCTGTAATGTCACGTGCCGCTACAACCACTGACCGGACTTTTCGCCCCGGTCCCTCGAGTGCCCCGCCCGTCTGGCGCTATTGGCGGTCTTGTGCCTACTGCTGCGCCGGCGGGGACGCCTCGCCGGGAAGATCGAACTCGCCGCTACCGGTCTTCGGGGCCGGCGCCGCGCCCGCGGGGTCGGCCCCGCCGGTCGCGCCGCCCGGCGCTGCGGGCTCCGGCGTCGCCGGGGCCGGTGCCGGCGGCGGTGTCGCGTCGGGCAGCGGCGTCGGCTGTGTCGTCGCCGCCGCGGCGTCAGTGGTGGGAGCAGTGGCCGGTTGCGTCGTCGCCGGGGCGGTTGTCGTGCTGGGAGGCAATGCCTCCCCAATGGCCGGAACGGTCTTGCGCCGGTTGATCTCGGCAGCCAGTTCCGCCTGGTCCGCCGCCAACGCCGGATCGACAAAGTCGCTGACGGTGCTGACAGGAGTGTCCTTGGTCGCGTCATGTTTCTCGGCGCGAGGCGGAACAGAGTCGTTTCGTCTGCAGCCGGCCATCGTTATGACGGCCGCCAGAAGCAGTAATGTTGCGTATCTCGTCATTGACCCGTACCTCCTGGGCACATTATACATCGGCAGGGGCATGGCAGGTCCATCAGCCCGTGATGATGTTCCAAAATGTCTTGGCCAATCCGCGGACCAGGGCGAAGTTGGCCACTCCGGCGGCCACCAGCGCCGCCAGCATCGTCAGCACCAGCGCTCGCAGTTCGATCTCATTGATGCCTTCGCCGGCCGGGGCCCAATAGATCGTCACCAGCAGCAGGTAGACGGCGCCCTGGACGAACCAGAGCCACACCGGCACTTCGGTGAACAGCGACCACTCGAAAAACCGCGGCGCTTTCTCGGTGCTGAAGAAATTGGCCAGTTCCTTGCGCTGGGCAGCGTCCTGCAGTTCCAGCGGCTGGATCTTCACCACGTACGGCGAAGTAGGCGCGACGCGTTTGTGGATCTGCAGCGCCAGTTCCTGGGCTTTGAGAGCTTCGGCGGCGGCGGCCTCGGTGGCCTGCTTGAACTGTGGCGAGACGGTCGGGGCGGTGTTGTAGTTCGAGGCGATGTTGCGCATCAGCACCGCGGCCAGTTCGGCGACCTTGCGCGCCTCGGCGTCGAGTTTCTCCGCCTGCAGCATTGCTGCCGCCGGCGCCGTCGCGGGGCGCGTGGCGGAGTCTTTGTGAACCTCGACAGGAACGGCGAGGGTTTGCGCCGCCGTCAGCAGTCGCCTGGCGGCGGCGACCATCTCCTTCGCCGAGCGCGGTTCCTGCTCGAAGACGTCGACCCCGGAGTATTCCTCCTTGGCGCCGGCGTACTTGAGGGCCTGCTCGTTGCCTTCATCGAGGGCGCCGCGATTGCGCATGACGACATAGAGGCTCGATATGGCTACGAAGTACACCACCGACAGCACCCCGAAGAAGACGGCCACCTCCACCATCGACAACAGCGTGTATCCGATCGACTCGGAGAGCGACTGCGGCTTTTTCAGGATTCCTGCCCGGGACAGCAGACTCATCGGATGCTCCTCATACTCGCAGCCCCCATTATTGGCAGAGCGAGCCCCAATGACAAGGCCAAAAAGCAGCTCCCCGTCCACTCGCGTTGGTCAACGCAGCGGCGCGGGGATCAAGGCTGCGATATTGTCGGCCGTTAGAATCGTGTAGTGGTCGCTGACGCTGTGGCCTGTGCTGGGCGCTGCGGCGGCGAGAGCGGCGCGGCGGGCGAGGGCAATGGCGCTGCCGCGGCGGATCAGTTCCAGCGCGGGCGAGGCGGCGTGATCGGCGTTGCCGACGAAGACCGCGCGCCCGCCGGCGTCAAAAAAACGCCGCAAGGGTGCGGTCATCTGCACGTGCGTAAAACTCCCCGGCGACGAGACCACCACCACCTGGGGCGAATGCGCCGCGATCGCCTGCTCCAGGGCCGGCGTGTAATGATCGTCAATGGCTACGCCTTGGATGAAGGGGTTGAAGACGGACACCTCGTGTCCGGCCTCTTTCAGCAGCGCGGTCAGCCGCCGCTCGCGGCGGGCATAAACGCCGTGGGGGTCCTCGACGAAAGCCACAATCGAAATGCGCTTCGGCGGCGAGCAAAAATCTGACATGGCCCGCGCCACGTGCTCGGACAGTTCCTCCTGAAACGCTGCGCCCGTCAGCACGCCGCCGGAGCGGCCGCCCATCGTGCATACCACGATCGTCACCGCCACCGCCAGCAATACCGCCGCAAAAATCAGGCCACGATTCTGTGAAACAAACGACACAAGGATCCCTTTCCTTAAAATACCGCCTTCAATCTGTGAACAGCGTGATCGACGAGTCATAGAAACCGTTCCACAACGAGGGGTCACCCGTCCCGCCCACAGCCGTAGGGTCTTCGCTGTCGTATCCGGCCTCCGTCATTGTCAGCGACCGCACGTTGCCGTCGGCGAAGACGACGTTGAATTTGGACCCGTGGCGCGGGTCGGCCGGGCACTGCAGCCCTGAGCCCGAGTCGCCCCAGCGCCCTTGCAGCGCCACCGGCGGGTCGAGGGTGTAGGCGTGTGGCTGGCCGGTCATGGCGTTGTCGCCGAAGGAGTCGCCGACGAGGATGGTCTGGGCGGGCTTGGCGATCTGGCTGCGCACCACGGGACCATATCGCCGCAGTCCCGTCGCCTGCGGGGCGAAGGGGCCAAACGTCATCCAGTTGTATCCGTACGAGCCGGTGCGGGCGTAGTCGCCGCGGTTCTTGCCTGGCGGGAGCTGATACTTTGAAGCCGCAATATTCGGGCAGCGAAACCCATTGCTGATAATCATGTTTCCGTTGGAAGGAAGGCTTTCGATGTTCGGATCGACCACCGACCCGCCGATATAGGGCCCCAGCAGAGTGATCCATCGCACCTGCGGGTTGGTCTTGGACCGCACCGTGGGATAGCTGTCATTGTTCGCCCGAGTGTAGGCATTCATGGCTCGGCCGATCTCTTTGATATTGGTGGCACAAACGACACGCCGGGCATCCTGAAGTGAATTGCCTACCACCGGAACCAGGATCGAAACCAACACCGAGATGATCGCCACCACGACCAGCAACTCCACCAGCGTGAATCCTCCTGTTCGATACTTGTCGTTCATAGGCCTTCCTTTTGTTGAAGCAGAATATTTTCAATCAGTCCCTCGATCGAGAAAGTTCACCATAGTGAACTTTCTATGGTACGCCAAACAAAAACACAAAAAAATTATGGCGTGGTCGGTGGTGATCCTGTGGCCGCACTCCCTGTCCCGTCCTCGCTCCCGTTCCGCCCCATGGCGCACCACTGCGCGTGTCGCCATCTCTAAATCCTCTTAATCCGTTTCTAATCCCTCAATCCCGAACTCCCCGGCCCTGTCCCCGAAGGCTTATGCCACTGGTCTACACCTGCGTCTCATCCTCCAACTCGCCGGTGGCTGTCAGCGACCCGTCGGCGTTCTTGGACAGCAGTTGGATTTTCTTTTCGGCCGCATCGAGGATGACGCGGCACTGCTGCACCAGCCGCGTGCCCTGGGCGTACATTTCGATGGCCTGTTCGAGGGGTACCTGTCCGGACTCGATTTTTTCGACGATGCCTTCGAGCTGGGCCAGGGCCTGTTCGAAGGACAGTCTGGCGGTTTCGTTCTGCGGTGCGTCGCTTTGCGTGCTCATGAGTGTTCCTCTGTGGGAGGTTGCGTCGGTTCGTCGAACAATCCCGGACCGGCGTCGCGGGAAGGTTTTCTGCCGCGGCGCGTTGCCGCCGGCGTCGGAGGCGGTTGGCTTTCGCCGCGGCCGACCACGCGGCTGGCGATGGCGCCGTCGCAGACCTGCGTGTTCAAGATGTCGCCGGCGGTCACGGCGACGGCGCTGCGGACGATGCGTCCCTGCGAGTCGCGCGTGACGGAGAACCCGCGGGCCAGCACGCTGCGGTAGCTCATGGCTTCGAGCTGTCGCGAGGCGGCCTCGACGCGTTGGCTCGCCAGCGCCAAACGGTGGCGGGGGATCGCCCCGGTCAGCCGGCCCTCGAGCCGCAGCAGCGCTTCGCTGCCGCTCTTGGCACGAGCGCCGAGATTCCATCGCAGCGACGCCTGAAGCGAATTGACCGCCGCTCGGGCGCGCTCGACCAACCGCACCGGGTGCAGGGCGCCCAGGCCCGCCGCCGGGGCCTCCAGCGCCCGCCGCGCCCGCGCCAGCCGCCCGGCCAGACCTGACGCCAGGCAATGCGACAGTTCGTCCACGCGCCGCATGTGCGTGCGCACGGGCCCCTGCGGGTCGCGAAAGACGCTGCTGCGAAGCAGCCCCGTCAGCTCCGCCCGCGCCGATCGCAGCGTTTCCGCCGCCCGGCGCGTTATCCGCGCCGACAGCGTGCCCAGCCCGCGCCGGACCGCGGCGCCGTCGGGGACGGCCAGTTCGGCCGCCGCTGTCGGCGTCGGGGCTCGAACGTCGGCTACCAGGTCGGCGATGGTTACGTCGACTTCATGCCCGACGCCGCAGACGACCGGCGTGCGCGCGGCGAAGATGGCGCGGGCGACGCCCTCTTCGTTGAACGCCCAGAGATCCTCCAGGCTGCCCCCGCCGCGGGCGACGATCAGCGTGTCGATGCCGAGGCGATCGGCCGCCGCGTCCAGCAGCGCCACCGCCTGGGCGATCTGGCCGGCCGCTTCGGCGCCTTGCACCATGACCGGCAGGAGGTACACGGTGGCCGCCGGCCAGCGTCGCGCCAGCGTGCGGGCGATGTCGCGTACGGCCGCCCCGGTGGGGCTGGTGATCAGACCGATCGCCCGCGGGTACAGCGGCAGGGGCTTTTTGGCTTCGGGGTCGAAGAGACCTTCAGCCTGGAGTTTTTGGCGAAGTTGCTGGAAGGCCAGTTCCAGTTCGCCCGCGCCCTTGGGGCTGAGGCGGTCGATGCAGATCTGGAGCTGCCCGCGCTGATCGTAGACGTCGATGCGCCCCTGGGCGACGACCTCGAGCCCGTCGGCGGGCTCGAACTTCAGCCGCGCCGCGGACGTGCGGAACATCACCGCGTCGATGGCGGCGTTGGCGTCTTTGAGGCGGAAGTACAGGTGCCCGCTGCTGTGACGCTTGAAGTTGCTGATCTCGCCGAGGACGCTGACGGCCGCGGGAAAACATTCGCTGAGCGATTCTTTGATGTGGCGCACCAGCAGCGAGACCGGCCACGGCGCCGGGGGTTGGGCGGCCGCCTCGTCGCCGCCGACGACCGGCGTGGAGCGAGGACCTTTGGCTTTGCTGAAGTCAAAACCGGGCAGACTGTTCTTCCTGGCGGCCATTGAGGGCATTCTAGCGGCGCCGGCGCGTAACGGAAGAGTTCAAATCCAAAAGCGGGGAAAGAACGCGCGGGGCAAGCCCCGCCGCTATCGACTCCGTTGCCGGCGAGCGACAGGGACAACGCTCATCGCTTGTGGAAGCATCTAGCGCTGCGCCGAGGTGCAGAAATCCGGCAGGAGGAAGCTGTCGGTTTCGTTGACGGGTTTTTCGTCGCCGCGGTAATCGGTGAGGTCGCCGGCGAGGAAGATGTTGTCGCCGTTGACGCCCACCAGCGGGCCCTTGGTCCAGGCCACGTGCTTGTCCATATAAAGGACGTTCTGGCCGGCCTCGCTGTGGTTGGGGCTGACGAGCCTGGCCGCCCGCTGATTCGTCACCGTGCTGCGGACGAAGCGTCCGCCGGAGAAGACCGGCGTTCGGTCGGCCAGGATTGCCATTGACCTGACCACCTTGTCGCTCTGCTGAACCGACAGCCCCTGCGGGGCCAGGCTGTGCTGGTACGAATACGTTACATCCCGCGGACTGGGAAAATCGGTCAAGCCTCGTGGGTCGTAATCGCCCGCCGGCGCGTCCGGGCTTTGGGCGGCGGGGCAGCGAAACGCCCGCTGCGTGGCGTACCCCAGCGACACCAGCCGGAACAGCGCGCTGGAGTTGCTCGCCGCCGGCGGAGAGGACCCATCGAGCCATTGCCCCGCCGCGGCGCGGGCCGTCGGAAGACGATTGCCGTTCTCGTTGGCATAGGCGGTCATCGCCGTTCCGATCTGTCCCATCTGAACGGCGCAGAGCACCTTGAGCTGGTTCTGGTGCGCCTCGTGGCGCCACATCGCATAGACGCCGACGAGCGCCAACAGGACAGCCGCGACGGCGGAGAGTTCCTTCACGGAGAACGTCGGGCGGCGAATGACGCGACCGATCTGCTCGCGGGCGAGCAGTTCGTTGGTGTGCTGATACTGGCGGATGCGGTGAAGGGTCTTGGCGACCAGGTCCGCCGGCGGATCGGCGGGGGGAAGATGTTTGGCGGCCGAGAAGGCGTTGGCGATGCTGTCGTGGAGGTTTCTGAAATCGGTTTCGGCGTCGAGGCGGCGTTTGACTTCGTCGCTCGATGGCGGATCGCACTGGCCCAGGAGAAAGTCGATCAACAGCGCCTGGTCTTCTTGTCCTATCGCCATGTCACTCACCTCTTTGCAGAGGCCCTCCATTTTTGTGCAAAAAGCGACACTGCCGCATGTATCCTCGATTTGATTGTGCCAAGCGGTGCATCCAGTATTTCCGCGATTTCTTTGTAGGGCATCCCGTGGAAATAACTCATCAACAGCACCACGCGCAGATGCTCCGGCATCTCATCGACGATATTCTGTACGGCCTCCTGCACCTCCAGGTTCGAAAGACTTTCTTCCGGCGCGGGAACGTCTGAAGGAATCAGGTGCCCGTACGAAATGCTTTCGGCGCTGGAATCGACCGCCACGTCGAGCGAGACCGCCCGCCGACGCGAGCGGCTGCGAAGGGCGTCACGGGCCTTGTTGGCGGCGATCGTGAACAGCCACGGTTTGAGCCGCTTGGACTGGTCGAAGAGGGCGGCCGAGAGGTGCAGTTGCAGGAAGGTTTCCTGAAAGATATCTTCCGCCAGCGCCGGATCGCCGGTGAAGCGGGCCAGGAAGTTATACAATTCGTTGCGGTAGAGGTCGATCAGTGCAGCGAAGGCCTCCTGGTCGCCATCGAGATAGCGCTGGAGAAGCTGAATATCCTGCGGGATGTTCTCGGTTGTGGGCAAAAGTCGGGTCCACCGCTTCAGACGGCTGCACTGTATCGCTGCTACCCATTATACCGCCGCTGCGGACCATAGCGGGGCGCACCACGATACCACAGCGGCGCGCGGGGCAAAAGCCTTTGCCTTTTTCGCCCGGCGGGCTATCCTGAGCGAAGAAGACGAGTTGGCTTGCGAGATCGTCCTCGTCCTCGTCGTCGTCCTCGGTTTTTGGTGCCGGGAAAACGACCGACGACGAGGACGAACGACGACGACGAGTACGAGGATATTATGCGACGAGGTTTGCTGGCAACGCGTGACGAACTGACCGCCCTGCGCGAAAAAATTTCGCAGCGGCCTTTCGACCAGATCTACCAGCGCCTGCACAAGCGATGCGGGCTGATCCTCGAGACCGCCCCCATTACGCAGATGCAGTGGCAAGCCAGTTGGCGCGGCGGGCAGTGGTGCTCGGCCGTCCTGGCCGCACGGGCCACCCAGGGGCGCATCCTCGACCTGGCCGTGGCGCACCATATCGACCCCAACACCGCGTTCCGCAACCGCGCTATCGAGGAGCTCAAGAACCTCGCCTCGTGGGGAAATTGGATCGACCCCTGTCATAACGAGACGGGCGCCGATCTGTGTACCGCCGAAGCGGCGGTGGCGGCCGTGATCGGCCTGGACTGGCTCTGGGAAGACATGCGCGACGCCGACCGGCGCCGGGTGCTCGAGGCCGTCTCGAACAACGCCCTGGGACCCTATCGCGGCGCTGTGGCCCAGGATGCCTGGTGGCACACGAGCTATCATAACTGGAACGCCGTCATCAACGGCGGGATGGCCTTGGCGGCGATGGCTGTCGAAGACGACGACCCGCTGGGCGCGCCCGTGCGCGAGCTGGCCATGAGCGGGCTCAAGCATTTCTTCGACGCCCTGGGCAGCCAGGGCGGCTGGGACGAAGGCCCGGACTTCTGGGGCTACGCCATGCGGTACGTGCTGCTGCTGGGCGAGGCGACGGCGCGCCTCAAAGACGACCAGCGCATCCTCCATGCGCGGGGCATGACCACTACCGGCGAGTTTCCGGTCTATTTCTCGCCCAACGCCCACCCCGTCAGTTTTGGCGACGCCTGGTCGATGCCCCTGTACGGCGCGCTGTACCTGCTGGTCAAGCACCACCAGTGCCAGCCGCTGCTGTGGTGGCTCGACACCTACAGCTCTCCGCATGACGTCTCGGCCAGCGGGTATTCCACCGGCGCCTTCGCGATGCTGATGCGACCGGCCGGTGCGCCCACGCCCGAAACCGTGCCGATGGAACCGGTCAAGGCCTTCACCGAGGCGGGCCTGGCGGCGATGGCGGACCATTGGCCGCGCCCGTCGTTCTACGCCGCCATGCGCAGCGGCGACCTGTCGGCCAATCATGCCCACCACGATATCAACAGCCTGCAATTGCAGGTCGACGGCGAGTTGCTGCTGATCGATCCGGGCAGTCCGTCCTTCACGGCAGAGCATTTCGGAACGCAGCGAGCCAGCCTCTACCACGTGCAGGCCCGCGCGCACAACACCCTGACGGTCGGACGCCGCGACCACCAGATGGACAGCCAGGGCAGCATCGCCGCCTGGTCGTCCGACGCCGCCAGCCGCTGGGTCTCCTGCGACGCCCAGGGCGCCTGCGGCGACAACGTGCGCTTCCTGCGTCAGATCGTCATGCTGCTCGACGCCAAGGGCGCCGGCCAGAAGCTCATCGTGCTCGACGAGGTCGACAACGCCGTGCCCGAGCCGGTCGAGCTGTTCTGGCACACGCTGGGCGAACTGGACCTGGTCGAGCAGTCCGGCGCT
Source organism: Planctomycetaceae bacterium (assembly GCA_039680605.1). Lineage (NCBI taxonomy): Bacteria > Pseudomonadati > Planctomycetota > Planctomycetia > Planctomycetales > Planctomycetaceae > Planctomycetaceae bacterium. The sequence continues at coordinate 111,003 of JBDKTA010000044.1, forward strand.
ATCATCGGCGCCAAGGCGGCTGTTCATTTCGCCATCGCCGCCAGTGTTCCCGTCGAGATGGATATCAGCACGCGGGGCGCCTTCCACGGCGGGCGGCATACGACGCTGTGCGCCTCGGCCGGCGGCGTCTCGCGCCTCCACATCGCCAGCGTGTTCTCGCGCCACAAGATCGCCGGCAAGGTCAGCATGGCCGAAACCGACGACGGAAAGATCGTTATCCATGCCGGCAAGGCGGCCGTAACGTTCGGGCGAATCCGCGGCGGGCTCAAACTCATTGAGGCGAAATTGGGCTGACCGGGTTCTTCTCCGCATGGGGAAGAAACCGACGACGAGGACGAGGACGACGACGAGGACGACAGACGCGTCCCGCCTCGATGTTAGCGGCGGAGCTTGCTCCGCGCGTTGGCATCGAGGAAACAACCGCGTCGAGCATCAGCCTTCGCCAAGGCTACGGCCTGACAAGAGCTCGCCCGCTAACGTAACGCCTCCTGGCACATCGCTTCGTCCTCGTCCTCGTCGTCGGTTGTTTCCCTCCCCCCTGCGCCGGCACAACTCTCATTGCACTCCCCGCGCGAGAGGGGTATATTCTTCTACATGGACGCTGGCACATACAGTGCGTTGGACAGTAATGTGCTGGTGCTGAACAGGCACTATGCAGCCGTTCATGTCGTCTCGGCCCGGCGGGCGATCACGATGTTGTTCAAGAACATCGCCGAGATCGTCTCCGTCGAGGACAGCCAGTACCTCTCCTACGACTTCGATTCCTGGCGCGCCGTCAGCGAGCACCGCGCCAAGTACCAGCGCGAGCACTACGACTGGGTGCGCTGCGTGAAGTTCGAGATCGCCGTGCCGCGCATCGTGCGGCTGCTGTTCTACGATCGCCTGCCCAAGATCCCCGTCAAGTTCACGCGCCGCAACATCTACGCCCGCGACCGCAACCGCTGCCAGTACTGCGGCAAGAAGTTCCCCACCACCGAACTGAGCCTGGACCACATCGTCCCGCGAAGCCGCGGCGGCGGGGCCTCCTGGACCAACATCGTCTGCTGCTGCGTCGCGTGCAACAGCCGCAAGGGCGGCCGCCTGCCCGACGAGGCCGGAATGAAACTCATTACCGAGCCCATCCGCCCCAAACGCTCCCCCGCCGTGACCCTGCGCCTGACGAGCATGAAATACGCCTCCTGGAAACAGTTCCTCGACGCGGCGTACTGGAACGTCGAACTCAAAGACTAACGATGCTTGGCACTGAGTTCTGCTTTGCCCTTGCGGCTTAGCGTCTTTCTCTTCTCGTTCAGTGCCTCCGCCGCTACTATTGCTCCCCATGAAAGCTGATCCCGATATCGCACCAGCAAAGCGTTCTCGCCTCAAGCGACTGATCCGATCGTTCTGCATTCTGGTGGTTCTTGCCGCGGCGGCCTGGGGCGGTTTGACGATCTGGATGCGCCAGGCGTCGCCGATGAAGGACCTGCCGGCGTGGATCACTCAGCGGCCGATCGCCCATCGCGGGCTGCACAACGCCGCCGCCGGGGCGCCGGAGAATTCGCTCGCCGCATTTCAGCGCGCCGTCGATGCGGGATACCCCATCGAAACGGACGTGCATCTGCTGACCGACGGGCGGCTGGCGGTCTTCCATGACTTCACCCTCAAACGCATGACCGGCGACCCGCGCGACGTGGCTGTTTGCACGTCGGCTGAAATCGTCGCCCTGCGTCTGGGCGGGACCGACCAGCACGTGCCGCTGCTGGAGGAGGTCTTGGCCCTCGTCAACGGCCGCGTGCCGATCCTGATCGAGATCAAAACCCGCAGCCGCACCGACCGCCGGCTGGAGAAGGCCCTGGCTGCCGCGCTGGACAAGTATTCCGGGCCGGTGGCGGTGCAGTCGTTCAATCCCTATTCGCTGAAGTGGTTCGCCAAGCACCGTCCCAATATCGCCCGGGGGCAACTGGCCACGGACTTCAACTCCCCCGACACCGCTGAACTGGACCTGCCCTGGTATCAGAAGACCGCTTTGCGACACCTGCTGCTGAGCGGGCAGAGCCGCCCGTCGTTCATCGCCTACGACGCCCGCGCCCTTCCGGCCTGGGCGGTGAACCAGAAGAGGGCCGCCGGCCTGCCCGTCCTGGCCTGGACGGTCCGTGCCAACGCCGACAAGTCCGCCGCGGCCGCCTACTGCGACAACATCATCTTCGAAGGCTGGATGCCGTAAACGTCAGGATCTTTGCCGATGCCGTCTTCACGCGCTGGCGGGTTCCTTTGCGGGCTGGGGCGGGGCGTTGGCGCTGATGAACCGCACCGCCGCGGCGGCGCCGGCGGCAAACAAGTACAGCGCCAGGATCATCAGTACGATGTTGGCGATGATCAGGGTGAGATTGCCGGGCACCGACAGCTTGAACGAGCCGATCGCGAAGGTCTGCCAAGGGGACTTGAAGTATCGGATCAGGAGCAGGATCAAGGCCGCTGCGGAGGTGATCAGCATGAGCACCGCCGGAACAATGGCGTACCAAGTCCGGCGTTTTCGCTGCAGTAGCCACAGGGCGGCCATCGACAGGACCATTGCCGCCAGCAGTTGGTTGGCCGTGCCGAAGATGCTCCAGAGGGCGTTGGCGCCGCCGGTCATGGCGAACAGCAGCATGAGACCCACCGCCAGCGCCGAGTTGACCCAGTAATGCCGCAGGATCAGGAAGAAGCCCCGCAGGGCGCCGGCGGCAATCCTGGGCGCCCGCGCGGGCATCGAACCGGTCGCCTGGGGCGTGGCGGGAATTCCGCCCGCGCCGCTGGGTCCGGATTCGCCTTCCGGCCAGTCCTGCCGCTCGCCGGCGCCTACCGGAAGGGCGAACACGTCGTAGTGGCCGAACATCGCCCGCCAGATTTCCTCGATGAGATACCGCATGAGGCGCACGGCTGTATCCAGCGTGGTGACCAGGAACCCCTCCAGCAGCACCATGCCCGCCAGCGCCCCGGCGACGATGGGAATGCCCAGGGCCATGTGGGCGGTGGTGCCCACGGCCATGGCGAAGACGACGACGGGATTGCTCGCGCCGGCCTTGGGATACACGTCGGCGATGTAGGGCTTCATGTCCATGCCGATGATGCACACGGCGATGACGCACACGGCCAGGAAGCTCTCCAGCAGCATCGCGTAGTAGCCGATCTGGCGGCTGGCGGTTTCGCTGGTGAGTTGTTTGCAGGTGGTTCCGCCGGCGCAGAGACTGTGGAACCCGCTGACGGCGCCGCAGGCAATGGTGATGAAGAGCATCGGCCACATCGGCAGACCCGAGAGGGCCTCGCCCTGGCTGATCGAAAGTGGGGGCACTTCGCGGGTCATCTCGACGGGCGCCGCCATGCGGGCGTGGCCGGCGGAGAAGACCTCGCCGCCGGCGGGCAGATGCAGCCCGCCCACCGCCGCTACCGCCAGCACCGCCACCAGGACGACCATGCCCACGTAGAGAATATGCACGTTGATGAAGTCGCGGCTTTGCAGGAAGATCCACACCGGCACGCCGGCGGCGATCAGCACGTATGCCGCCAGCATCAGTTGCCAAACCTGCGGCGACAAACTCACGGGGTAGTACAGCCCCGCCATGATCGAGACGGCGCAAACGCCGATGGCCAGCAGGCTGCACTTCCACACCCGGACCTTGCGCTTGATGTACAACCAGCCCACCAGCGGACCAAACGCCGTGATCAGAATGACGCTGGTCGAGGCGATCCCGCCGATCACGATCGCCGGCTGACCCTGAGCGCCGACGACCTGGCGAAACAGCGATGTCTCGGTGATCCCCAACCGCGCCATCTCCACCGTGCTGGTCAAGGCCGACGCCGACAGGTTCAGGAAAATCGCCGTCACCAGCGAGAGCATGACGATCAGGCACAGCACGAAGGCCACGAACGGCCCCGCGCCGAGCATCCGCCGCGCGATTCCGGCCATCGACTCCCCGTGCGTGCGCGTGGACATATACGTCGCCAGGTAGTCATGCACCGCCCCGAAAAAGATGCCGCCCACCAGCACCCACGCCAGCGCCGGCACCCAGCCGTAGACGATGGCCAGCACCGGTCCGATGATCGGTCCGGCCCCGGCGATGGAGGCGAAGTGATGAGCGAACACCACCGGCGTGGGCGTCGGCACGAAATCCAGTCCGTCGGCGTGCAGGGTGGCCGGCGTGGGGCGGGCGGGGTTCTCGCCCACCATCCGCGCCAGGAACCGCGAGTAAAAGCGCCCCGCCAACAGCAGCGCCGCCCCCGACAGCACCAGGATCCACAAGACACTCATCGCAAGATCTCCATAGAATTCCGGCAAGGGTTCACCGCAGAGATCGCAGAGGCCGCGGAGAAAGAATGGAAGAAGGGAAGGTGGAATTATTACATTCTTCCAACATTCCACCGTTCCAAGGTTTCTTCTACGTTTCTTACTCTGCGGTCTCTGCGATCTCTGCGGTGAATACCTAGAACAGCTTGCGCGTAATGACGATCGCGCGGCGGCCTTTGAACTGGCCCAGGCGGCCGGCGAACTTCGGCACGCCCGCCACGCGGATGATCACCTCGCCATCCGTGTCCAGGTCCGTCGCCAGCACGTCGCCGACCGACAGCGTCGCCAGCGTCTCGTCGCTGACGTTGAAGTCTTCCGTCGTCACGCGCAGCTCGATCGGTCCAGCCGGCGCCGGCGCCGCGGGGGCGTCGCCGCCGACGGGCAGGGCGTTTCGCATCGCCAGCCTCAGCACGCCGCTGCTGCGCCCCAGCGACACGCCCAGGCGCAGCACCGTCAGCAGATCGGCGGCGCCGCCGGGAGTCGTCGTCGGCGAGGCGCGCCATTGGCGGGAGTCGTCGGCGGCCTGGGCGGCCGCCTCGGCCGCGCGAGCCCCGAGACGCCGTTCGACCTCCGTCAGCGGACGCTGATCGATTGTCTCGGTCTTATCGCAGCCCAGCAGGCGGCAGGCGATGGCCAGCGCCAGGGGCGGCTCGATGTCGCACCAGGCGTCGGCCTGGGCGCCCTGCCCGGCATGCAGCGCATAACAGGCGCCCTGGCACGACTGGAAGAACTGTTCAGCAGGCTCGCGGGACAGGGCGGGGAAGAATATCCGCACGTCCGCGGCCAGCAGCTTTCCTGCCGCGGCGGCGAATGCCTGGGCAAATCCGCCCGCCGGATCGGTCGATCGTGCGGCTTCAGTGCCAACGTTTGTTCCTGACGAGTTGCTCATAGCGGACAGCCCTGTCTGTGACGCGATTGTAGCGATGGCAACATCGGCTTTCCAGACTGTGAGTTAATTGCATCACCGCCGGGAAAAACCGAAGCGCCGGCTATAATTCCCCGACTCACCTCGTAAGGAATTCGACATGAGCGCCGACGGCGGAACAAAACTTCTGCGGAACATCGTTATCGCCGCGTTTATCGTGGCCGTGGCCATCATCCTTGTCGGCGGGTACTACGCCCGCGACAAGGTCCCGCCGATCCCGCAGCGGGTCGAAGGCCCCGGCGGAACGCTCAGTGACCGCGACGCCATCATGCGCGGGCAGGATGTCTACCAGAGCCACGGGCTCATGGACCACGGCAGCCTCTGGGGGCACGGGACGCTGCGCGGGATGGACTTCTCGGCAGATACGCTGCACCTGATGGGGCAATGGGCCCGCGACTTCCACGCCGGCGGCCAGGCGGTGGCGTACGAGAACCTTCCGCCAGACCGCAAGGCGGCCGTCGACCAGCGGGTCATCGGCGAGATCAAGCACAGCCGCGTCGACAATGGCGTGCTGACGCTGACGCCGGCGCTCGCGTACGCCTTCGAGCAGAACCGCCGCCATTGGGGAGATAAATTCCGCGACGGCGACACGGGCGTGGGCTTCTTGCCCAACACGGTCGCCCAACCGCAGCAGCGGCAGGATATCTCCGACTTCTTCTTCTGGGCCGCCTGGGCCGCCGGCGCCCTGCGCCCGGGCGAGGCGGCCACCTACACCGTCAACTGGCCGTACGACCCGACCGTCGGCAACGTCGCGGCGCCCGAGGCGTTTCTCTGGAGCGTGCTGTCGATCCTGGCCCTGCTGGCGGTCCTGGGCGTCATCGTCTACATCGTACACCGCTACGGGTTCTTCTTCGGCGAGGCCAAGGCCGCCGATATCTCCCAGAGCCTGCTGGAAACGCCCGTCACGCCCAGTCAGCGGGCCACGGCCAAGTTCTTCCTCGTGGCGGTGCTGCTGTTCCTGGTGCAAATCCTCAACGGCGGGCTGCTGGCCAATTACACCGTGCGTCCGGGGCAGTTCTACATCCAGACCATCGGCAAACTTTATCCGTATAGCTGGGCCAAGACCTGGCACGTGCAGTTGGCGATTTTGTGGATCGCCCTGGCCTGGGTGGGCACGGCGATCTACATCGGTCCGTTCATCACCCATAGCGAACCCCGCCGCCAGCGCCTGCTGGTGAACCTGCTCTTCTGGGCCGTCGTCGGCGTCGTCGTCGCCAGCCTCACCGGCGAAGTGTTGAGCATCAAGGGGCTCATGGGCGATTGGTGGTTCTGGCTGGGGCACCAGGGGTGGGAATATCTTGAACTGGGCCGCCTGTGGCAAATCCTCCTGCTGGGCGGCCTGGTGTTCTGGCTGGTCATCGTGTACCGGACGATGATCCCCGCCCTGCGCAATCCCGGGGGCGCCGAGATCGGCAGCACCGTCGCCTCCGATCGCCGCTCGCTGATCGTCTTCTACATCATCAGCGCCGTGCTGATCGTCGTCTTCTTTGCTTTCGGGCTCTTCTACGGGCGCGGCACGCACCTGACCATCGCCGAGTACTGGCGATGGTTCGTGGTGCATATCTGGGTCGAGGGCATCTTCGAGTTCTTCGGCGTGGCCGTCATCTCGCTGTTCCTGGTCTTCATGGGGCTGGTGCAGGCGCGGGCGGCCCTGCGCGTAGCGTATCTGACCGCAACGCTGGTGCTCTTCTACGGCATTCCCGGCGTGGCGCATCATTACTTCTGGGTCGGCGGACCGAGCTACTGGCTGGCCCTGGGCGGGGTGTTCAGCAGCCTTGAACCAGTCCCGCTGATCCTGCTGGTGGTGCGGGCGTGGATGGAGTACCGCGCCATCCGCCGGCAAGGCCGCGAGTTCCCCTACAAGTGGCCGCTCTACTTTCTGGTCGCCAGCAGTATCTGGAACTTTGTCGGGGCGGCGATCTTCGGCTTCATCATGAACCTTCCGATCATCAACTACTACACCCACGCGACGTACCTGACCGCCAACCACGCGCATACCGCCTTGTTCGGCGTGTACGGCATGCTGGCGATCTCGCTGCTGCTGTTCAGTTGGCGCGGGCTGATCGACGAAAAGCACTGGTCCGACCGCCTGCTGAAGGTCAGTTTCTGGGGTCTCAACGGCGGATTGTTCCTGATGTTCTCGACCAGCCTGCTTCCCATCGCCCTGATGCAGATCAACGAGGTCGCCACCAACGGGTTCCACGCCGCCCGCAGCGCCGCCTTCTGGCAGTTGCCCCACGTGCGGGGCCTTGCCGAGTGGCGCATCGTGCCGGACATGGTGATCATCATCTTCGGCGCCCTGCCCCTGCTGTGGTTCCTGATCAAGACGTTCCCGAAGCTGCGCACGAAGTAAAGGGATGGGTGTCCTCGACTGCGATCAAATGCATTCCTGGACTGGTTTTTCCCCCGCGCGCCGCCCATAATGACCTCATGCAGCTTCCTGAAATCCAGCGGCGGAAAACTCGTTCTGTCACGGTCGCTTCCGGATCGGCCGCACCGCTCACCATCGGCGGCGGCGCGCCGGTGTCTGTCCAGAGCATGACCAACACACCCACCGCCGACGCCGCGGCCACCATCGCCCAGGTGCGAGAGCTCGCCGCGGCTGGGGCCGACCTCGTTCGCGTGGCCGTGCCGCACCCGGCCGACACCGCCGCCCTGCGACAGATCATCGCCGCCAGTCCCGTCCCGATCGTCGCCGACGTGCATTTTCACTTCGCCCGCGCGATCGAGGCTATCGACGCCGGCGTCGCAAAGATCCGCCTCAACCCCGGAAACATCGCCGACCGGGACCAGGTCCGCCGCGTGATCGACGCTGCCGCCGCGGCCGGGGTCGCCATCCGCGTCGGCGTCAACGAAGGCTCCGTCGTCGACCGCGCCGACACGCCCCAGCGCGCCGCGCAGCTCGCCCAGCCGCTGGCCGAGCTCATGGCCGACAAGCTCGCCGAGTATCTCGATATCTTCCACGCCGCGGGCTTCACCAACCTCGTGCTCTCGGCAAAAAGCCACGACGCCTTCACGACCGTGGCCGTCAACCGCCTGATGGCCCAGCGGTGGGACTATCCGCTGCACCTGGGCGTCACTCACGCCGGAACGCCCGCCAGCGGCGCTATCCGCTCCGCCGCCGCCCTGGGCACGCTGCTCGCCGAGGGCATCGGCGACACCATCCGCATCTCCTACGCCGGCAACCCCGTCGAGGAAGTGCGGGCCGCCGTCGAACTGCTCTGCTCGCTGCGACTGAGGCCGCGAAAAGGCGTCGACCTGATCGCCTGCCCAACCTGCGGCCGGGCGATGATGGATATCGCCGCCGTCGCCGAACAGGTGCGCGCCGCCCTGGCCGACGTGACTGCGCCGCTGACGGTGGCCGTCATGGGCTGCGTCGTCAACGGCCCCGGCGAAGCCGACGCCGCCGACGTCGCCCTCTGCGCCGGAAAAGACAAAGCCGTCCTCTACGTCCGAGGCCGAAAAGTCCGCACGATCGAGACTGCCGGCATGGTCGCCGCCGTGGTGGCGGAAGTGGACAAACTGATCGGCAACCGATAGATAGAAGCGGAGAATTTGGTGTTGGGGCTCAGACGTTAACTTCTTCCATCGCCGGCTGCAGCGATGCCAGACGCCGCTGCCGGACCATCACGATGATGATGCCGACGATCAGAATTCCCAGAAGCACGGACGAGGGCCACATCGCCGTGCCGGCCGTGCTCGTTGCGACGATGACGCCCCAGAACAGGAAGGGAATGTATCTCTTCCACCACATCTGCAAAGACACCAGCACCAGGAACGAGCCGAACAGGACCAGGGAGGTCGCCGCGTAGCCGAGATTAACGTCATGTGACAAATAGTCTGCCGCCGTTTCGCCCAGCGTGGTAGCCGAGACTTTCAGAAGCCAGAACCCCACAGTGATCAGAGGCAGCTTGTTAAGCATTGACGGTTCGTCCAGAGCGGTTGGATTCTTCATCATCGGCGGATTCTCCGGTGGGGGGTGGTTCGCGACAGACAGAAAGTCTGCCAAACGAAAGCTGAAGAGAAGATGAAGTAGAATCTTTCCCCTTCACGCCGGCGGCAGTCAGCCACAAACGACTCGCCCCTGTGACAGGGGCAAGAAGTGCAGAAAGTGGCGCGGCCGATAGCGGATGACTTTCTTTTCAACTCCATTGACTTGTCGCCGCAGGTCGCTTACGATTGTTACACGATCGCGGGGTAGAGCAGTCAGGTAGCTCGTCGGGCTCATAACCCGGAGGTCGGAGGTTCGAATCCTCCCCCCGCTATGTAAACTGGCCGCAGTGGCCTCGGAGTCTTCCGAGGCCACTGCTGTTTTTAGGCCAAATGGATGAATCAGGCCGTCAGAAGTGATGTGAATCGGGGCATCTGGCTAACGCATCTCATCTGTCTCTTGCCATCCATGGCTCCCTGCCGCTACGATCCCGGGCCCTATGACCAGGACACCATGGCAGTTGATCATGGTGGCGATGGCGGGGTGGACGAACCGCCATCGGCAGGGAAGTTATCGAGTGTCTCAGGGAAGAGAACCGCATTCTGCGGGCAAGCGAGACGGGTCGAATGGATCAGCTTGAGTTTCGAAATGCGACCTTCAACGCCATTGGCGAGTCTTTGTGGGGCTTGATGACCGCGATGGTCTCGTCGATGACGGTGCTGGTGGTGCTCCTGAAACGTCTGGGCGCCGGCGAGCAGATGATCGGCGCCATCGCGGCAATCGACGGAGGAGTACTCATCCTGCCGCAACTGCTGGGAGTGTACCTGTTTCAGCCCGGCCGTCGGCGCAAACGCCTATTGGTGGTCTGGCACATGGTGGCTTTCGCGCCATGCCTGGCGCTGTCTGCAGTGGCAATCCTCCTGGCGGACCGCATGGGCCCACAGGCCACTCGCTGGGCCCTGATGGGGTGCTTCGCCCTGCCGCTGCTGCTGGTCGGGGCCGTGGTCCCGGCCTGGATGGACTGGCTCGCTTGGCTGTTTCCGGCCTCAATTCGCGGCAGGGTCCTTGGTGCGGCGTGGGCGGGGTTTGCCCTTGCGGCCACTGCCGGCCAACTGCTGGCGGGGTGGCTAATCGAGCGTTTCCCGGGCACCGACATCTACGGAGTGCTATATCTGGCGGCCGCGGCGATATCGCTGGTATCGATGGTTTTCTATGCGATGATTCGCGAGCCGCATATCGAGGCTCTGCCGTCGCCGCGCATGACGACCCGTGAAATCTTTGCGCGGTTCGCTGGCAGCCTGAAAGACTCCAACTTCCGGGCCTTCCTGATTGGGCGAATCCTGGCTACCGGCGGATTCTGCATGCTGCCGCTGGTGGCGGTGCATTTCAGCTCCGCCGGCGCGGGCCGACTGGACAGCGGAACGGTGGTGGCCTGCGGCGGCGCGATGTCGATTGCCATGGCCGTCGCAAACTTGGTGCTGGGACGGATCGGAGACCTACTCGGGCACCGCCTGGGCCTGATCACCTGCGGAGCCGCGCAGGTGCTGACGCTATTGCTGCTGCTGTTGCCCGGTAGCATCGCGGTCTGTATCGCGGCATACTTCTGGGCGGGGGTTGCCGTCGGCGGCGCTATCGTCTCGCACTCCAACATGCTCTTCGAGACCTGTCCACACGACCACCGCCTGGCGCACATCACCATCGCCAACATCGTCCTGTCGGGCCCACTGCTGGCCGCGCCCCTGCTCGCCGGCACGGTGGCGCAGGCCTATGGAACACGGCCGGTCTTCCTCACCTGCCTGGCCCTCAGCGCCACCGCCCTGGCCTGGTTTATATTCCGCGTCCGTGAACCCCGCCACCTCGAAGCATATCAACGCAATCTTATTTAGAGGATCGGCGATGAATCGGTGATGCTAGATCGTCTTCTCGCTTAAGAAGGTTCGGATATGCTCGCTGCGGAATTTGGGCGGGTGGGGCGCGGCGGTTACTTTTGTTGCTGGGGCTGGGGTCAGGCGATGGCAGACGATGGGGCCTCGCTTGAGGCGCCACGCCCAGGACAACATCCGCGGGATCGTGCGCAGCAGGCCCCAGACGCCGGCCAACTGGATGCCCACGTCGCCGAGGAACTCGCTGCTTCGCGGCCGCACGATCGCCCGCAGGAGCTGCAGCGGATTATAGATATAGCACAGCGTCGTCAGCACGCGAAGCTGCATTTTCCAGGCGTCTGGGCCGGGATTGGCGACGATGTAATTCGCGTCGAGCATGTACGGCTCGACGGGGCGCCCGCCGGCGGAGGCGATCATCTGGCCGCTCTCGTATGCGCTTTCGTACGTGCGCGAGCCGACGGCCGGGGTCATCGTCAGCACCTGCACGTCGACGGCGCCGGCGTTGCGCAGCATGCGGACCTGGTTGAGCAGTCCGTACGAGCTGCCGCGGCTCCAGAGCGGTTGCCCCTGGTGGTGCATGAGCATGGGCACGGCCATGATGTCGTTGCGGCGGAGCAGGTCGAAGGCGTCGGCGATCTTCGAGACGCTCTGGCCCTTTTTGACGAAGGTGGCGGTGATGTCCTCGACGCCCATCCACAGGATCAGCGCGCCGGCCTTGCGGAGCGTGGGCAGGTGGTCCTTCATCGCCAGGGTATCGTGTATGGTGGCCTCAGTGCCCCAGCCTATCCGCTTGTGGAAGGGCTGGCCGTCGATGGTCGTCGCGGCCAGTCGCTCGATGATCTCGACCGTGCGTTTGGGATTGTTGAAGAAGTTGTCGTCGGTGCCGAAGAAATACTTGAGCCCGAACTCGCGATTAAGGTTGACCATCTCGTCGGCGATGCGCTGCGGGCTCTTGAGGCGGTGCTGGCGCTGGTTGTACGCGGGGATCGGGCAGTACGGGCAGGAGAACTTGCAGCCGCTGGTGAAGACCATCGCCCCCAGCGGCGAATACCGGGCCACCTTATTGGCCGCCAGCGGCGCGGCCGCGATATCCTGCCGGCGCGAGGGGGCCTCGAGCAGGCGGTACCCGGCTGCGGGGTCGGGCAGCTCGTCGAGGTTGTCGACGAGGCGCTGCACGCCGGTGTCGACGAGTTCCTCGGCGGCCGGCGCGTCGGTCGCCGCATACGTCAGGCCCGGGACGCCGGCAAGCCAGCCGGCGCCGCGCGCCGCCCGCAAGGCCGATCGCAGGCTCTGCCCCGGCGAGCGCCACTGCAGCAGCGTCTCGATCAGGTTCAGCAGCACGTACTCCTCGCCGCGCACGGCGATGTCCACGCCCCAGGGCGCATCGGCGTCGCTGCCGAAGACGCTCCAGGGCTCGTAAATCACGCGCGGACCGCCGGCGATGATCAGCGGGCGCACGGCAGCATCCATCCCGCTGGCGTCTTCGATGAGTCTCTGACAGGCGGCCAGATGGATCTGCATGCTCGAGATGAGCAGCATGTCGGGCACGCGCCCGTCGATGCGGATGCGGCTGGGAGTGATGTTCGGGTTCCACTGCTGCAGCACGACGCGCGTCTTGACGACGCCGCTGTCGTGCAGCGCCGCCCCGATGGCGCGGGGGCCTGCCGGCGCCATCCGGGTCGAGGAATAGTGGAAGGGCAAGATGCGCGTACGTGGGTCGAACGCGGCGATAACGGCGGCCGTCAGGTCGTGGCGCGGCGTGATGCGGCGCAGGCGGCGGCGGATATCGAGGCACTCGCCGGCGGGCAGCAGGCGGTCGCCTTCATCGCGGAGGGGTAGCTCCAAAGGAACCTCCAGGGACGCTGGTTATGCCCGTGAGAGTTTCCTGTCGTTGGGCAGGCGGATCCTGTTTTTGGCTTTCTTTGGATCCTTGCGAAAGAGGCTGTGATCAGCCGGGAGCGTCAGGAGCGTCAGGCGAGGGTTGCTGGCGGGAACAACTGAACCGGTCCCGCGACAGACATCTTCGGGCGACGAACCGAACGGAGGCTATTGTACCAATATCGCCCTCCGCGGCGCGCACTATTTCTTTGAGCACAGTCGATCAATGTCTCGACTCGACATACCGCGTGCCGTCGGGGCCGGTGGCGCTGAGCTGCAGCACGACCGGCTCGTTGCCGGTGCGGGCGAAGTGGGGCATATTGGCCGGTTCGGTGAAGAAGCTGCCCGGCGGCAGGGGGCGCAGCTTCGTTTCGTCGAAGGTCTCGCCGTAGGCGAAGTGCAGCGTGCCCGACAGCACCGTCACCACGCGCGCCGAGTTGGGATGGCTGTGCGGCTCGAGGCGGTGGTTGGGCGGCAGCTTGATGCGCTGCACGTACGGCGCGGGCTTGGCCGGGTCGCCCATCAGCGTGGCCGTCTGCAGCGAATGAAGCGCCGGGCTGCTCTTCCACTGCAGGTCCGAGGGAACAAGCTGAATGGGCCCGGTTGCATCCGGCTGCGAGCAGCCGCTGCCGGCCGACACCAGGCAAAACAACATGAACATTGAGAGACGGTGCGACTTCATAGGATTGCTCGCTTTTCTTCACGAGGGGGCAGGAACGGCAGGGCCATGCCGATCATCAGCATCGGGATGATGAACCCGCTCTTGATCGCGTGGATCTCGTCTGGGCCGCCGATATGGTCGGTGGCCCAAAGCAGGGCGATGGCGACCGGACACGAGGCCAGGAAGATCGCCGCCGAAATCAGCCAAAGCAGCGGTCGCAGCCTCCACTGCCACAAACCCGCCAGCGCGCAACCCACTAGCGGAATTGCCGCGTAGACCACGTAGATAAGGTAGTGATACCGTTGCAGTTTTTCCTCCCCGTACGCCAACAACATCAAAAAGTTCTGGGGTGGTCCGCTCCAATGAAAATCAACAGAGTTGGCAAACGCCACCCAACTGCCATACACATATGCAGCAAATGAGATGGGCAGAAGGACGCGTTTCCAAATTCTGTCGGCCCCGCAGAATATCGCCACCCAGATTGTCAGCAACACCATGCCGGCCGGGACGGCCCAATGCCCATATTTCAGCCAAATCAGCCCGTCCCAGCCATGCCAATCGAGTTCGATCCGCCAGCCCGCGGCCGCGAGCAGTCCAACGCTGACCAGGCTCAACCATGGGAGGTGCTTCTTCATATGGGAGCATTATCGGGCGCTGCTTGCGTCGGTGCAATCCAGCGGCCATTATGTTGATATGCGAATTCTCTATCTCGACATCGACACATTGCGGCCGGACCATCTGGCCTGCTATGGGTATCTGCGGAACACCTCGCCGAATATTGACCGCATCGCCGCACAGGGCGTGCGGTACGATCACTGCTACGTCAGCGACGCGCCGTGCCTGCCCAGCCGCGCGGCCATGTTCACCGGGCGGTTCGGCATCCACAGCGGCGTGGTGAATCACGGCGGTCTGGCGGCTGATCCTTTCCCGATCGGGCGCGACCGCAATTTCAACACGCAGGGCCAGCATCCGGGGCTGATCTCGGCGCTGCGGCGGACGGGGCTGCACCCGGTGAGCTTCAGCCCCTTCGCCGAGCGGCACAGCGCGTGGTGGTTCTACGAGGGTTGGCGCGAGATGACCAACCCCGGCAAGTGCGGCGGCGAGTCGGCCGACGAGATCGTGCCGGCGGCGATGCGGTGGCTGGGCGAGAACGCCCGGCGCGACGACTGGATGGTACACATCAACATCTGGGACCCGCACACGCCGTATCGGAGCCCGGAGGATTTCGGCAACCCCTTCGCCGGCCTGCCCATTGACGGCTGGTACAGCGAGGACCTTCGCCGGCGGCAGTGGGAGAGTTTCGGTCCGGGCGGTCCTCAGGACCCCGGCGGCGGGTGGGGCCTGTTCGATTTCTCGCGCTACGCCCGCATGTGCAATCAGATCGCCTCGATGGATGACTACCGAACGTGGATCGACGGCTACGACTGCGGCATCGCCTATGCCGACGCCTGGTGCGGGCGGGTGCTGAACCTGCTGGCCGACCAGGGCGTCCTCGACGAGACGGTCGTCGTGATCACTTCAGATCACGGCGAGGCGTTCGGCGAACTGGGCGTCATCGGCGACCACGCCACGGCCGACATGGCCACCTCGCGCGTGCCGATGATCGTTCGCTGGCCGGGCCTGCCGGGCGGGCGAGTCGACGCCGGGCTGTACAACCAATGCGACATCGGCGCCACGCTGGTGGAGTTGGCCGGGGGACAAACGCCGGCCCACTGGGACGGACGCAGCTTCGCCGGCGAGTTCAAGAGCGGCCGCCGCGGCGGGCGCGACACCGTCGTCATGAGCCAGTGCTGCTGGAGCTGCCAGCGGTCCGTGCGATGGGACGACTGGCTCTACATCCGCACGTATCACAGCGGCCTCAAGAACCTGCCCGAGCGAATGCTGTTCAACGTGGCCGCCGACCCGCACGAATTGCACGACCTGGCGACCCAGCGGGCGGACCTGGTCGCCCGCGGCCAGACCCTGCTCGACCAGTGGCACGATCAAATGATGAGCACCTCACAGGGCCATGTCGATCCGCTGCAGACCGTGCTGGCTGAAGGCGGCCCGTACCACACGCGGCCGCACCTGGAGCGGTACTGCCAGCGCCTGCGCGAGACGGGGCGATCGCACCACGCCGACTTCCTGCAGCGCCATCCGACAGGGTTGGTCTGATCCCGGTTTTTGCATCGCAAGCAATTATTGCACGGTTATCCGGCAATTGTTCAATCGTTGTTCTTTCTTGTCTGTTTTCAGGCGTTGTGCGATGAGGTGGATAGATATAACTATCTGTCAATAAAGGAGTTAAAGTAGTTTTACATGTTCAGTTGCCTCGCAGGTGGACAAACCTGTCGAGAACCATCGCCAGAACCCGGCTGGCCCATTCATGGGCCATGATTCACCGCCGGTGATCAATCCGGTATGGGCGCCGGTGCGGCGGCGGGGGCCTCCGCGGCGCCGGCGGCGGCCGGAGTGCGGATCAGGGCGGCGCAGATGAACATGATCACGGCGATGCCTGCCGCGGCGAAGAACACGGTCTGGTACGAGTTTGCGGAGGTGACCCAGGCCACGCCCGCTGCCGCCGGGAGCGTCATCGAGGCGATGTGGTCGATGGACGTGCCTGCCGCCAGGGTGGGCGAGACGTCCTCGTCCTTGAGGGCGATCTTGCGCAGGTAGGTTGAGCGGGCCATGTTCACGCCGAACAGCAGCATGTCGCCGACGTAGCAGGCGCAGACGACCCACAGCGCCAGCGCCTTATTGGCGATGCCGTGCGAAAAAGCGTAGCCCATGCACACGCCGAAGATGAACACGGCGTCGACCATCAGCACCGTCCGCTCGCCAAAGCGGTCGATCGCCCGCCCCAGCAGCGGCTGGAAGAAGATCCCGATGACCGCGCCGATGACGAGCATTTCGGCGAAGATCGTCGGCGGCTGTTTGAAGACTTCGATGATGACCCATGGGCCGAAGGTGATGAAGATCTGCTTTCGCGCCCCGAAGAGCAGCGCCAGCACGTAGTACAGGCGGTACTTCCTGTTATAGACGAATCGCGGGCGCTTGAGGTGCGCGTCGGGCATGTTCATAAAGTGGAACACGACCGCCGCGCCGATAGCCACCACGCCGCCGCCGATGAAGACCTGGGCGTAGCTCCAGTGAAGATACTTCATGCCCGTCCAGATCACCGCCGCGCCGATGATCCCCGCCGCCAGTGAGACCGCGCGCAACTGACCCAGGCGCCGCCCGTGGCGCCCTTGCGTGCCCAGGGCGATCGCCAGCGAGGCGCTGACGGGCATCATCAGGTGGCTGCCCGCGCTCCAGAGGATCATGAAGACCATCATCCCCCACCAGACGCTCCCGCCCAGCCCCATGCCGATGAGCCCCACGCCGATGACCAGCGAGCTGACGGCCGCGATCCGCGTCTCGGGCAAAAAGAACAGCAGCCCCGCGAACAGGGCTGTCAGGAACCCCGGCAGCTCGCGCGGAAACTCCAGCGCCCCGCGCGCGTCGGCGGCGATGTTGAACGTGTCCTTGAGATAGTTGGGAAAGACGATCTCAAAGACGCCGCCTCCGGCCGCCAGCAGACCGGCGCCGACCACGAACAAAACCAACTGCCGATTCGCACGCAACCGTTCTATCACGCCGTTCACGTCGCCCTCCGGGCAAAGGGGGAATTTACCACAGAGGCGGACCCGAGCGGAGAAAAAACGTCCATCGGCTGGATGATCGAATGGACGCAGGAATGGATGGAAGCTTGGATCACACGGGCGCGTCTGTCGCTTTTGAATCGTATGGTTCCCGTGGTCGCGGGTCCACCGCATCGGAATGTGCTATGCGCGTTAAAGCGTTCACGCTGATCGAGATCCTGATCGTCGTGGTGATTCTGGGGATCATCGCGGCCGTGGCCATTCCGCAGATCTTCGGCATGGGCGACATGGGCAAGCTCTCCACGCTCAAGATGAATCTCTCCGCCGTCCGCGGGCAGATCGAACTGTACCGCCTGCACCACGGCGGCGCGTTTCCGACGGACCTGGTGCGGCAGATCACCACGCGGACCGATCCCCAAGGCAATCCCGGGACCGAATGCGGCCCGTATCTGGCCCAGTTCCCGGTCAATCCGTTCGTGGCTGCCGCGGCCGACGAAGTGGACGACGCCAAAGGCGGCGGCAACAAGGGCTGGTACTACAATCCCGCCACGGGCGAGTTTACGCCTGACGACGACGCGCATCTTGCCCTCTGAACAACTCACCACAGAGGCACAGAGGCCCAGAGAAAGACGGGGAACGATTTTGCCACAATGGTCTCAAAGAGCCCAAACGCAAGGGATGGAGTGTTTCATCCCTTCTTGGCCTTTGTATCATCCTCCGTGCCCTCTGTGGCTCTGTGGTAAGTTTCTCAGGAACCGCAAGAGCCTTCGTGCGTCGAAGAGGCAGAGGTACTTGCCGCCGCCGGCGCGGCCGGTCACAATGGACGCACTGCAGGACTTCAGAAAGGTTCTCCCATGAGGCGACTCAAGAAGCTTGTCACATCGGTTCTCGTGCTGGCCGTTGCGGCCCTTTCGCTGGCGACGCTCGAGGCCCAGCAGGCCCAGACGCCGTCGGGCCTGCGCAGCCGCGCGCAGAAGCTCCAGCGAGACGGCAACTACAAAGATGCATACGAGCTGTTCTCACGCCTGGCGAAGAAGGAGTCTGACGACCCGGCTCAGACCCCCAGCGACCTGCACAACGCCGTGGCGTGCCTGGCCAACCTCAACCGCTACGACCAGGCCGACGCCTTCGTCGAAGACGTCATCAAGGCCCGCGCCGGCCAGTGGCGCACGCTGCAGGCGGCGGGGCAGATCTACCTCAACACGCTGCCGCACTACGGGTACATCATCGCCGGAAAGTTCGAGCGCGGCCATCATCGCGGCGGCGGGCAATACACCTACTCCTACGAGCGCGACCGCGTGCGGGCCCTGCAGCTCATGCAGCAGGCGATGGAGCAGATCAAGGCCGGCGACGACAAGGGCGAGGTCGCGAGCTTCTACTGGAACCTGGCCCAGATGCTGCTGGGCAACCGCGGATGGCAGGAGTCGTGGCGGTTGCAGTATCTGACGGACCTCAAGGAACTGCCCGACTACGGCGAGGGCGCCGACCGCGAGCCCCCGCAGGGCGCGCCGGTGGACGAGAACGGCGTCCCCGTCTATTACACCGTCCCCGAAAGCTGGGCCAAGGCCGCCAACGACGGCCAGCGCTGGCGCTGGGCCCTGGCGGAAGTGGCGCGGAACAACCCGGCGATGATCTCGCAGGTCGATTACCACTTCGCCCAGTTCCTGCAGGCCCAGTTCGGCGTCCAGACGCTGCAGGAGTACCGCTGGTTCTTCGGCCGCTTCGACAGCGACGACACCAGCAAGAAGAACGAGTCGGGCACCTGGGCCCTGCACACCCTGGGCGAGGACGAGACCATCGCCAAGCTGGCCACAGGCATCAAGCGGTTCAACCTGCCCAAGGAGTTCAACTACATCCGCATCTTCCATCGCCTGGCCGACAGCCAGGGCAGCTACGCTTCCAACGCGATGGGCAACCTGTGCCAGGAGTTCGAGAACCGGCGCCAGTACCCCAAGGCCGCAGAACACTGGCGGCAGAATATCAAGCGATTCGGCGACGATAGCAACCAGTCCAAGCAGAAGCGCCTGGCGCAGATCGTCGGCAACTGGGGGCTCTTCGAGCCGATCATGACGCAGCCGTCCGGCAAGGGCGCCACCGTCGAGTACCGCTACCGCAACGGCAAGAAGGTCTCCTTCGAGGCCTTCGAGATCAAGGTGCCCAAGCTTCTCGAGGACGTCAAGCAGTACATCAAGGACAACCCCCGGCGGATGGACCACCAGAAGCTCAATGTTGCCGACATCGGCTATCGGCTGGTCTACGAGAACGAGGCCCAGTACATCGGCGCCAAGGTGGCCGGCTGGGACCTGGACCTGACGCCGCGGGCGGCGCATTTTGACAAGCGCATCACCATCGCCACGCCGCTGCAAAAGGCCGGGGCGTATCTGCTGACGGCCAAGATGGAAGACGGCAACGTCAGCCGCGTCATCCTCTGGATCGCCGACACGGCCATCGTCAACAAGCCCCTCGACGGCAAGGCGTACTACTTCATCTGCGACGCGGTGGACGGCCACCCGATCAGCAAGGCCAACGTCGAATTCTTCGGCTACCAGTCCGAGTACGTCAGCCAGCCGCGCGGGCAGGGGTACTACATCTTCCATCACAAGAACTTCGCCGAGTTGACCGACGAGCAGGGCCAGCTCACGTTGGGCAAAGAATGGAACGTCGGCTACAACTGGCTGATCACCGCCACCACGCCGCAGGGCCGAATGGCTTACATGGGCTTCACCGGCATCTGGATCGGGCACTGGTACGACCAGGAATACAACGCGACCAAGGCCTTCACCATTACCGACCGGCCGGTCTACCGCCCGCAGCAGACGGTCAAGTTCAAGGTCTGGATCAACCACGCCAAGTACGACCAGGAAGGCAAGAGCGCCTTCGCCGGCCACAGCTTCACCGTGCAGGTACACAACCCCAAGGGCGAGAAGATTTTTGAAAAGACGCTCAAGGCCGACGACTACGGCGGGATGGACGGCGAGCTGTCGCTGCCCAAGGAAGCGGCGCTGGGCGTTTATCGCATCGGCGTGCCTCACGGCGGGGGTACGTTCCGCGTCGAGGAATACAAGAAGCCCGAGTTCGAGGTCAAGGTCGACGCCCCGACCGACCCGGTGATGCTGGGCGAGAAGATCGAGGCCAAGATCACGGCCAAGTATTACTTCGGCGCCCCGGTCACCAAGGCCAAGGTCAAGTACAAGGTGCTGCGCACCACGCACGAATCGCGCTGGTACCCGATCTGCCGCTGGGACTGGTTCTACGGCAGCGGCTACTGGTGGTACGCGTACGACTACACCTGGTACCCCGGCTGGTACAAGTGGGGCTGCCCGGCGCCGGTGTGGAGCTGGTGGCCGCAGTGGCGCGCCCCGCAACAGCCGGAACTGGTCAGCCAGGCCACCGTGCCTGTCGGGCCTGACGGCGTGGTGAAGGTGCAGATAGACACCGCCGTCGCCAAGGCCATCCACGGCGACAAGGACCACCGCTACGAGATTACGGCCGAGGTCACCGACGAGTCGCGCCGCACGATCACCGGGACCGGTGCAGTGCTGGTGGCGCGCGAGCCGTTCAAGGTCTACACATGGGTGGGCCGCGGGCACTACCGCGTGGGCGACGCGGTCGAGGTCGGCCTGCGCGCCCAGCGCCTCGACGGCAAGGGCGTCAAGGGCAAGGGCACGCTCAAGCTGCTGTCGATCAAGTACGAAAAGGCCAAGCCCGTCGAGACGGTCGTCCAGCAGTGGGACGTCAACACCGACGACGAAGGCAACGCCAGGCACAAGTTCGACGCCAGCCGCGCCGGACAGTACCGCCTGGCGTACACGCTGACCGACAGCAAAGGCCACAGCATTGAGGGCGGGTACGTCTTCACGGTCATCGGCGAAGGGACCGACGGCCGCGACTTCCGCTTCAACCAGATCGAACTGGTGACCGACAAGCAGGACTACAAGCCCGGCGAGAAGGTTGCACTGCAGGTCAACACCGAGCAGCCGGACTCGACCGTGCTGCTGTTCGTGCGGGCGGCAAACGGTGTTTACCAAGCGCCCAAGATCATCCGCCTCAAGGGCAAGACCGTCTCCGAGAGCGTCGAGGTGGTCAAGAAGGACATGCCCAACTTCTTCATCGAGGCCGTCACCGTCAGCGGCGGCAAGATGCACAACACCGTGCGAGAGGTCGTCGTGCCGCCCGAGAAGCGCGTGCTGGACGTGAAGGTCACGCCCTCGGCCGAGAAGTACAAGCCCGGCCAAAAAGCCTCGGTCACCGTCAAGCTGACCGAGCCCAACGGCGAACCGTACAGCGGCTCGACGGTGATCGCGATGTACGACAAGGCCGTCGAGTACATCTCCGGCGGCTCGAACGTGCCGGACATCAAGGAGTTCTTCTGGAAGTGGCGGCGGCACCATCAGAGCCAAGGCCAGACCAGCCTGCAAAAAGGCAGCGGCAACCTGCTCAAGCGAGATGAGATCGGCATGAGCTTCCTGGGCATCTTCGGATACCTCGTCGTCGAAGAGGTGACCGAGGGTGAGGAAGGCAAGCCTACAGACGGCGACAGCGAAGTCACCACCGCAGGTGGCTATGGATACTCAGGGGGTAGAAACGGACGTGGCGGGCCCATGCCTATGGCAGCCAAGTCCATGCGCATGCGGTCGGCCGACGGTCCGGCGATGGAAGCGGCGGGCGCACCCGCGGCCGCAATGGCGGATATGGCGATGAACGGTATGGCCGGTGAGAAGAAGGCCGAGGCCGGTCCCGGCGGCGGGCAGGCTGCCCCGATGGTGCAGCCGACCGTGCGAACGAACTTTGCCGACACGGCCTTCTGGGCGGCGGCGGTGCAGACGGGCAAGGACGGCACGGCCAAGATCGAACTGACCATGCCCGAGAACCTCACCACCTGGAAGACCAAGGTGTGGGCGATGGGCGAGGGCACCAAGTGCGGCGAAGGGTCCGCCGAAGTCATCACCACCAAGGACCTGATCGTCCGCCTGCAGGCGCCGCGATTCTTCGTCCAGAAAGACGAGGTGGTCCTGTCGGCGAATGTGCATAACTATCTCAAGACCAAGAAACGCGTGAAGGTGGTGTTGGAGTTGGAGGGGAATACGCTGGAACCCATCCTTGATATCAAGACCTCCCCTGCGGGTTATCTCTCCCGGAATGTGGAGGTAGACGCCAACGGCGAATTGCGCGTCGATTGGCGCGTCAAGGTTACTCAGCCCGGCAACGCGGTCATTCGCGTCAAGGCGATGACGGATGAAGAATCCGACGCCATGCAGATGGAGTTCCCGGTCTACGTACACGGGATGCTCAAGACCGAAAGCTTCTCGGGGGCGCTGCGCCCTGAGGACAAGAAGGGCGTGATCGACATCGCCGTGCCGGCCGAGCGGCGGCCCGACGAGAGCCGGCTGGAGATCCGCTACTCGCCCACGCTGGCCGGGGCGATGGTCGACGCCCTGCCGTACCTGATGAGCTACCCCTACGGCTGCACCGAGCAGACGCTCAACCGCTTCCTGCCGACGATCATCACGCGAAAGGTGCTCATCGGCATGGGCCTGAACCTCAAGGACATCCAGGCCAAGCGGTCTAACCTCAACGCCCAGGAGATCGGCGACGACGCCGAGCGCGCCAAGCAGTGGCGCCGGCAGTTCGACCCCGTCTTCGACGACGCGCTGGCGGCCGACATGGCCAAGGCCGGCGTCGAGAAGCTCCTGAGCATGCAGTGCTCCGACGGCGGATGGGGCTGGTTCAGCGGCTGGGGCGAGCACTCGTGGCCGCACACGACGGCAGTGGTCGTACACGGCCTGCGACTGGCGCAGGATAACGACCTGGCCGTGCCGCCGGCGGCGTTCGCCCGCGGCGTGGCGTGGCTGAAGAACTACCAGGCCCAGGAGGTGCGGGAGCTCAAGAACGCAAAAACTAAGACGCAGCCGTGGAAGGAACACGCCGACAACCTCGACGCGTTCGTCTACATGGTGCTGGTGGACGAGAAGGCCGACAACAAGGACATGCGCGAGTTCCTCTATCGCGACCGCAACGGCCTGTCGGTCTACGCCAAGGCGATGTTTGGCCTGGCGTGCCACAAGGTCAAGGACATCGAGAAGCGGGACATGCTGCGCCAGAACATCGAGCAGTTCCTCATTCAGGACGACGAGAACCAGACCGCGTACCTGCGCCTGGGCAACGAGGGCTACTGGTGGTGCTGGTACGGCAGCGAGTACGAGGCCCAGGGCTACTACCTCAAGCTGCTGGCCGCGGTGGACCCCAAGGGCAAGACCGCCAGCCGCCTCGTGAAGTACCTGCTCAATAACCGCAAGCACGCGACGTACTGGAACTCGACGCGCGACACGGCGATTATCGTCGAGGCCTTCGGCGACTACATCCGTGCCAGCGGCGAGGACAAGCCCGACCTGACGGTGCAGATCCTCATCGACGGCAAGGCTGTCAAAGAAGTGAAGATCAACAAGGACAATCTCTTCAGCTACGACAACAAGCTCGTGCTGGAGGGCAAGGCGATCACCACCGGCAAGCACCGCATCGAGCTGGTCAAGAGCGGCACCGGCCCGCTGTATTACAACGCGTACCTGACCAACTTTACGCTCGAGGACCCGATCACCAAGGCCGGGCTCGAGATCAAGGTCGAGCGCAAGTACTACAAGCTGGTGCAGGTGGACAAGAGCGTCAAGACAGCCGGTTCGCGCGGGCAGGCGGTGGATGAGAAGGTCGAGAAGTACAAGCGCGAGCCGCTGAAGAACCTCGACGAGCTTGTCAGCGGCGACATGGTCGAGATCGAGCTGGAACTGGCCAGCAAGAACGACTACGAGTACATCGTGTTCGAGGACATGAAGCCGGCAGGCTTTGAGCCCGTCGAGGTGCGCAGCGGCTACACGCAAAGCGGCCTGGGCGCGTACATGGAGCTGCGCGACGAGCGGGTGGTGTTCTTCGTGCGGGCGCTGGCTCGCGGCAATCACAGCATCAGCTACCGCATGCGGGCCGAGATCCCGGGCAAGTTCAGCGCCCTGCCGACCAAGGCCAGCGCGATGTACGCCCCCGAGCTCAAAGCCAACAGCGACGAGATCAAACTCCGAGTCAGGGATTGAGTTACGTCCACGAATGTCACGAATGACACGAATGGGAGAGTGATGATTTGGGAATTGTTAGCGGTCGGGCTTGCCCGACGCGGTTGTTTCCCTGACCTCAGGGAAACAACTCACCACAGAGGCACAGAGAGCACAGAGAAGATGGATAGAAAAACTAAAACTTCTTGCTCTGTGAGCTCTGTGCCTCTGGGGCCCAACATCTTGATGCTCGCCATGCCGCGACGGCCAGAGTCGCTGCCGCAGCCGCTGAGGCCGTCAGCAACGCCAGGGCCCCCAGCATCGCCAGCACGTCGAGAATGTCCAACAGAATCGGCGATGGCTTCATGTTGGCGAGCATGAGCGCCATCGCCGCCAGGGCAGCCAGAGCGATCAGCGAAGCGGTCTTGTCGCCCTTGCGCCAGGGCAGTTGGGGAAATGGGGACTGTCCCAGTGTTTGGGACTGTCCCCATTTCCCCATCCGGATCAGATGCTGCGCGCCGCCGATGAGCCACATGACGGCGACATGCCCCGTCCAAAGCCCGCACGTGAGCTTCCACGCTGCCGGGCCGTTGACGACATGCAGCCCGCCGAGCATGGCCGCCACCAGCGCGACGACCTGCGCGACGAACACGCTCCAACTCGGCAGCCCGCGCCGCCACAGGCCCGAGGCCGTCAGCCACATCGCCGTCACGGCAGCGCCGCCATAAAGCCCGAGGCACCGCCAGCACACCGCCAGCGCCTGGCCATCCATTCGCAGGCAGTCCCCTTGCCCGCAGACGTGGTGGAGTACGTGCGTGAGAAACGCGTTCATCGCCTATTCGTCTGCCTGCGAGGTTGAAGGCGCCGATGCCCCCGGCAGATGTTTGCCGCTGCCGGCAGCGCCTTTCCGCCCGGGCTGCACATCGGCCGGTTGCGAAGCTGGGCGTTTGGCCTGCGGTATCGCCACGCGGCCAATCGGCTTGCCGGCGGCGTCGAAAAAGGCCACGGCGACAGTGGCTTCTTCCTTGTCGCCTTTTTCGACCAGCTTGACGGCGAGCGTCTTCGAGTCGTCCGACCAGGTCGGATTGCTGACGATCAGCTTGCCGCGCTGGCCCGTGATCTCGGGGATCTTCGCGACGGTCTTGCCCTTGGCATCGAGCAGGCTGATCTTGCCGCCGGCGGTGAGGGCCATGTTGCCGGCCTTGGCGCGAGCAACGCTATAGATCTCTTTCTCATCCTCAGGCAGAGCGATCTGCACGGTTTCCCTGCCGTCGCGCCCGATCCCGATCAGCGCGTAGCCGGTGCCGCTCTTTCGGACCACGCCCAGTGTTTTATTATCCATCCAGGCTATGGACCAGAGCGCTTCTGCGTCGGGGATATGTTTCCAGACAGTCAGGTCGCCGTCGAGATGCGAGATGGCGATGTACTTTTCGCCGACAGCCGCCAGCGTCTTGCCATCGGGGGAGAGGATAGACAATGTGGCAGGAGCAGCGACGAGGGTGGTTTCGCCGCCCGGCAGGTCCACCGCGACCACTTCGGCGCCCGAGGCGATGTAGATCTTGCCCCCGTTCGGTGAGAATTGTGGCTGTGTGAAAATATAGGCGGTTGCCATGCCTTCCAGGGGCTTATTGGTGTATGAGAGGGCGTGCATCCTGAACGGAATGACCTTGCGGATCTCGAAGGACTGAGCGTCGCGCAGGACGATCTCGCACGGCCATTCCGGTCCGGCGTAGTAGTTGCGGACCAGATCGATCATCGAATTGATGGGCGGCAGTTCCTGGCGGGCCAGTTTGGCCGAGGAGGCACTGGCGGCTGTGGCCGCGGTGGCGGCCTCCCGCGTGACCGGCGAGGAAGCGGCTTTCTGCTTTGGCTGCAGCAGGGCCATCAACTTGGCCACCTGCGCATCGCGCGCTTCGTCGCCTTCCTTGCTCGCTTGCACGATCGCGTCGATCTGCTCCTTTGTCGGCAGAGGGATGCGCACGTACGCCAGGCTCTTGCCGTCGGGCGTGTAGGTCGGGGCCGAGAGCATCTTCTCGCTCGTCTCCTCCAGCACGACCAGCTTCTCGCGGCCGCTGATCACCATGAGCCGAAAGACGGCGTCGCCTGAACCCAGCTTGCCGTGGCTGCTGTCCATCACGGTCAGCGCCAGCGTCTTGCCGTCGGGCGAGAAGGCCATCGGGCTTTCGACGCAGGCCAGCAGGTGCCACAGCACCGCCAGCATCGCCACGCTCAACGCCACGGCGGCTTTCCAACGAGGTGTAAACGTGCGGTCGCGAGCGGGACGCTCTGTTTTTCCTTCGAACTTCGAACTTGGAACTTCGGTCTGTTTCAAGAGTCGTACCATTTGGGTCTCCTTGAATGCAAAGCAGGGTGTTTGTCGCGCGGGTGCAGGGCGGCGCGGATGAGGCTTGTTGCGGCGATGCGCGTGCCTTTGGCCAGCAGCGCCCGGTGTACGCGGCGTTTGCGTTTGTCGCCGGTCAGCAGGGTGCGGAGGCTTCGCATCAGCCTCCGCGGCTGCGGGCGGAGCATCAATCGCCAGTACGTGCTTTCCAGGTCGCGCAGGGTCAAGGTGTCGGTCCGGCAGACGGGCGTATGAAAATTGTAGCTGGCCAGGTCAGCGTTGGCTATGTATCCGCCGCTGCGGGCGGCCTCGGCGGCGGCCGTGCCGGGGTTGGGCGTCAGCGGGATCAGGAAACAGTAGTCCATCCCGAGGCGGTACTGGCAGTCGACCAGCCGCGCGAGGCTGTCGCGCGTGTCGCCGCTCAGACCGAAGATCACCGTGCCGATGGTATAGACGGAGGGATATTTCTCGCGAAAGATCGCGAAGGCCTCGCGGCAGATCTTGAGCGAGTTGTTGTGCTTTCCCAGGCTCGCCAGGCCGCTCTCGTCCGGGCGCTCCAGGCCGATCATCACCTGCCGCAGGCCCGCCCGCACGAGTTTGTCCAGCACGCCGAGCTTCTCGTCGCGCACGACGCCGTCGGCCCGCAGCCACGCCGTGTGCAGCGTGCGCGGTCGCCCGCGGGCGTCCATCAGGTCGCCGGCGAGCATGAGCTCGGCCCAGGCGTCGGACCACTCGGGTGAGGCGTTGAAGGTCGGGTCCACCCAGCCGAACGTGCGCCGGCCGAAGCGATCGTGCAGGTGCTGCACGGTCTCGTAGCTGCGGGCGGGGCTCTGCGTGCGCCAGCAGGGGCGCACCAGGCCGTTGCCGTCGACGCTGCGGCCCATGTGTTTCCAGAGGATGCAAAACCCGCACGAGTCGGTGCAGCCGCGCGAGTGCTCGATGCTGACCAGGTCCGGGTGGTTCCGCGACCCTCGGCCGTAGAGCGACATGTCCAGCAGGTCGTAGGCGGGCATGGGCAGGGCGTCGAGGTCGTCGATAAGCTCGCGTGCCGGCGTGCGCACGACTTGGCCGTCGCGCATGAACGCCATGCCAGGAATGTTGTCCCACGCGGCGCGGTTGCCGAGATTCTTCAGCAGCTCGACGAACGTGATCTCGCCCTCGCCGCGGACGACGGCGTCGATCAGCCCGGTCTGCAGCGTTTCCTGAATCGTGTGGGCGAAGTACGTACCGCCGGCGACTACCGCGCAGGAAGGATGAAGCTCGCGGACCATCGCCGCCGCCCGCAGCGCCTCGTGGGCCGAGACGGTCTCCTCGCCCACGCCCAGCACGTCGATGGGCTGTGTGGCGAGGCGCCGCTGCAGCGTAGCCCATCCCCAATTGGCGGCAGGGGCGTCCCAGACCTCGACGGCCGCGTTCGGGAAATGCCGCCGCGCGGCGCCGGCCAGGCACAGCAGCCCCAGCGGTTGCCAGAAGGCGGAGGTCTCGCTGTTGAACGGCCAGACGTACCGCGGCGGTCGAAGGAGGACGATACGCATATCAGCACCGGCGGGGATTGTACTGCGGGAATGTGGAAGAATGGAAGGACGAGCGGATGGGGGGATGATTGGATGGGTGGATGGATGGATGAATGGTGGGGGCGCATGGCAAAGCGTTCTATCACAAGCAAAGAAATTTAATCAGCCGCTGAGGTCGCGGAGGACGCAGAGGAAAGAGTTGTTTGTCTTCTTACTTCCTCAGCGTCCCCTGCGACCTCAGCGGCTCAATTCATCGGCGGCTCTGTCGATCAAGGCTTTGGTTCGACAATGAGATGCTGCTCTTCTTGGCGAATTGTTAAGGTGCTGGGGGCAGCGGCGGTGATCTGGCCGGTCTTGATGTAATTCTCCAGCAGCGTGCGATTTGTTTCGCCATTGGCGGGCATTCGCAGTGACGCTTTCGCCGGCGCTGCGGGCGCGGCTGCAGCCTGGGCTGGGGCCGCGGCGGCGGGGTCGGGCGGGGCCAGCGTGACGACGGCGCCCTCTTCGATCGTCAGCGTTTTGTTGACCAGCAGGGTTGTTCCCGCCAGGGTCAGCGTGGTGGGCCGCGACGCGTCGGCGCCTTTGCGCAGGATGATGGCGTCGGCCTCGACGGTTCCGATCCCCATGGTGACAGCCGCGGCGGCGTGTGAGCCCTGGGGCGCCGTCTCGAGGGTGGAGATTCTGGCGTCGGTCCATCCGCCGCCAAGGTCGAGCACGGCCGAGGCGGGCGTTGCGGCGTCGGCGGCCCCGGCGCCCAGGGTGATCTTGACGGGCGTGTTTCCGCCGTTGCGTCCTCGCAGGCGCAGGCGGGCGCTCTTGGGCAGCGTGAGGGCTCCCTGGGCGGCCGGTCCGCTGGCGATCTCGATGCTGTTGGCCTGCAGCGTGGTGTCGGCTGCCAGGTCCAGCGTGCCGCTCATACCCTCGCCGGCGGCGCCGACGGCCCGCCCGACGATAATCTTCTCGGCCTGCACGACGCTGATGGGGGCGAGTTTGAGGGCAGCCTGTCCGGTGGCGTGTGCGGTGTCGGCCGGGGCGCGGCGCCCGAGCCCTACCGTCATCTCGTCGAGATTGGCGAAGAGTCTGGCCAGGCCCGACAGATCGAGCGAGGCCGCGCACGCACCGTCGGGTCTGGCGCCAACCTGCAGGTTCACCTCGCGCTGGCCGCCGACGATCAGCGTCCCGGCCCCCTTGGGGGCCAGGGCCTGTTTGAGGCCGTTGACGGTCAACGCCGTGGCGACGACGCGGGTCTCCTTGAAGTTATCCATCGCCGCCTGGATCGTGGCGTTGTTGATGACCAGGGGGCGAGCCATGAGCAGCGCCCGGCGGCGACGGGCGTATTCGGCGGCCTTGGCGGCCATGCGTTCGGCGCCGGTCTGGCTGACGTTTTCGGCGGCGCCGAGATCGCGGTGCCAGCGTTCCAGGGCGGCGAACTGCTCGGGGGCCAGGTCCTTGATCGGCAGGGCCATGAGTCGCTGGGGCTCGATATTGGCCTCGTCGGCATCGGCGTAGGCGGCGGCGTTGGCGACGTCGCCGAGCTCGACATAGTGCAACGTGAAGAGTCTCTTGCGGAGGGTGGAGGCAGTGTCGGGCTCTGCGAGCTCGAGCGCCTGGGCCGCCTCTGCGGCCTGCGTGATATACGTCTGTCGCGAGCGGACGAGTTTGAGCCTCAACTGGATCTCGCGCTGGTGCGGCGACTCGACGCCCGGCGCCAGCGCCTGGGCCTCTTCGTAGGCCTTGGCGGCATGGTCCCACTGCCCGGCGACAATGGCGGCAGAGCCGACGTCCATCAGCAGGGCCACCAGGCTCAGCCCGGCGGTGAGCTTGGCGTTTCCGGCAGGGAGCGATTCGTAGTTCTTGCGAAACGCCGGCAGGAGCTTGGGCTGGTATTCTGTCCGGTGGGCCGCGGCCAGATCGGCCAGGAGTTTCTGGGCCTGTTCGAGGTTCTCCGGATGCGCCAGCGCCCGGTCGTAGGCGGCCAGTCGCAGGGCGCTGGCCAGTTCGGGCTCGCCGGTCAAAGCGGCGGCGGCCTCGAGGAGCTTGCGTGCCAGCTCAAGCGAGGGTTCGGGTCCGGATTGGGCGGCGCCTTCGAGCCCCATCAGAAGATTGACGTTGTAGGGCGCATCGGGGGCGGTGACAGCCCTGACGGCGCGGGCGAGGGTCGCGGCCTGCTGGTAGGCCGGCGGCGCCTTGGCGTTGAGGGCGTTGATGAAGGCCGTCGACGTGCGGCGGACCCACGGGGCGATAGCGGCATCGAGTTCGCCCGAGGCGGGGTTCGGCTGGCGGAAGGCGGCGGCCTTTGCTGCGGCGGCGTCATACTGGGCGGCGTCGAGGGCGGCGAGGATTTCCTGCAGCGCCTTGGAGGGCGTCTGCGAGGGGTCGGCAGGCGGTTGGGCGGGGGTCTTGGGCGCCGTGGCATTGGTGACGAAGCCCGCCACAGCCCAATCCGCCAGGTCGGGGTTCGACGCGTCGCCGGCGCTGGTGGTGACCAGGGTGATCTGTTTGGCGCCGGCGGGTATCGGCACGTTGACGTTCCAGGGCGGGTCGGCGTACCGAAGGACGCCGCTGCGGTCGACGATCTTGCCGTCGATGAGCACCGAGGCGACGATTGAGCCGCCCAGCGTGCCGTCGAGAGCCTTGATGGCGTGCGTATGCACGCCCACGCGCGCGACGAACGACTTGTATCCTGCGGTCAGCTCGTACGTCACCCGGGCCGGGGCATGAAGACCCAGTCCCCGCGGGTACTCCGTGCCGGCGATGCGAAGGGGCTGATTGTCCAGCGGACTGTGGTCGGCCGTGACGGCCCCCCAGAGCGTGGAGGCCTCGACCGGTTTGAGGTCGCCCAGGAAAACCGTCGGCGCCGGCGGCACAGGTCGCGAGGAAACCTTGGTCGCCGCCGCCGCCGTGGCGGGCGCGGGGACCGCCTTCAACGTCAACTGGAACCCGGGGTTGCCCCAGGTGACGAAGCAACGGGTTCTTGACGAGCTGATCTCGGCGGTCAGGCGAATGCGTTTGCTTTCCGGCGGGATTACCACCACGACGGGGACCGCTTCGGCGCCAGGCTCCAGGGGGCGGCTCTTGAAGACGCTCTTGTCGTCGATGAACACCTCGGCGATGCAGGGACCGGCATTGGTGGGGTTTCGCAGCGATGAGATGTCATCGAGCCCCACCTGGGCGACGAACGCCTTCCACTTGGGATCGAGATCATAGACGACCTGAGCGGCCGCGGCCGCGCCCTTGCTCGTAGCGCGGAAGTTGAGGCCGTTCTTGAACTGCCTTCCGGCCACAGCGGGAACTCTGTTCCTGAAGAATCCCTCGGAACATTTGCCGAAGGTCGGCGGAACTCTGGCGTCTTCGGAGGCGCCCTTGACCCAGGTGACGCCGGCCAGTTCGACGTCGGGGACCATCGCGGGGTCTTCTTTCGCCGGGGCGGGCTTCTTCGCCGGGGCCTTGGGCTGGGTGCGGCTCGCGGCTGCCTTGCCGTATTCGTCTGCAAGCTTGAGCATGCGATCTTTTGCCGCATCGCTGATCTGCGGCGTCTGGGCCAGCCGCTTGTACCACTCCTCTACCTGCGAGCACTGGGCGTCGGACAGGCTCGACCGGTCGAGGGTCGCCAGGATGAACGTTTCGGCGTCGGCGGCGGGCAGATGTTCTGCCCAGCGGGCGGCGGAGTCCTTGTCGTCCAGCTCGACCCAGCAGATGTGGAAGATTCGCTCGGCCGCACCCGGATCGCCGCCGTGAGCCTTGGCCCGCAGAGCGACGAGTTCCTTGCACAGCGCCTCGGCGGCGGCAGCTTGCTTGACCAGCGGCTCGGTTTGCGTGGTGAGGAAGATGGCAGCCGCGGCGGTGTTGGCCTGGGCGGCATACTTCTGAGCCCGCGCCTGGTTGCCCTCGGCGAGGCTTTGTTTGGCCATCGCCGTCAGCAGGGCGATGAGCCGTCGGGTGAGTTTGTCTTTATCCTGCGGGGCGTCGGTTCGTTCTATGCGGGCGCGAAGCAGCGCCGCCATCCACTCGCCGGCGGCGCCGTCGGGGCCTTCGACAACCGCCAGCACCTGCGCCGCCTGCCAGGCGCCGGCGTCGCCGGCGGGGTCCTTCATCGCCGCCGGAATCGCCGCCTTCAGCAGCGCCGTGCGGAACGCCGGCCAGGGCGAGGTCGCCGGATGGGCCGCCGCCGCTACCAGCTCGCGAGCCCAGGCCGCCGCCGCGGCGGCGTCGGAAGCCGTCGTCCGCCCCAGCAGCGGCAGGATGTCCCATTCCCCGGCGTCGCCGCTGATCTGGCGGCGGGCCGTCGCGGTCGCCGCGGCGGGGGCCCACTGGCGCGCCGACCACTGCGCGCGGAACGTCTGGGCGAGCTTGGCGCTGTGCTGACGCAGGAGGGCGTCAGTGGCCGCGGAACTCTCGCCGAGGCGCTTGAGGTCGTCGATCTTGGCCAGGGCGGCGGCGTAGCGTCCGGCTTCGAGGTCCTTGGGCACCTCGTCGAGAACGAGCTTGCGCTGCAGGGCGCGGATGCTCTCGCTGAGGCGCGCCACCAGCGGGTCCTGACCGGCGAGGATCTGCACGCCCTTGAGCAAGGCGATGGCCTGGGAGGCATTGCCGGCCGCCACGGCAGAGTCGATCTGGCGGGTCAGAACCTCCAGAGCCTGGGCGCGAAGCGCCGGCGCGCCGGACCCGTCGCCCTGCAGTTTTTCGGCGGCGGTGAGTTTCTGGGCGGCCTGTTCGTAGTGCCCTTCCCTCAGGGCCGCGGCGGCCTCGTCGACCAGCACCGCGCCCTGGGCGCGGAGGCGCAGTTGCGCGGGCAGCGGATCGGCCTTCTTAATCTGCTGGGCCTGGTCCAACTCGGCCAAGGCTCCTTTGGGGTTGCCCTTTTCGATCAGGTCGCGCGCCGCGGCAATGTGGGCGTCGAACTGCGAGTCGGTTTTCGACCGCATCATTGCCGGAAGCAGCACGAACGCGAAAATCGCCGCGGCGCCGGCGATGACCATCGCGACGATGCCCGCAGTGACCTTGCGCCGCCATTTGCCGGCGATGCGCTCGGCTTCGGCGTCCATGTGGCGGATGATCTTGAGGGCCTCGCTCTCGCCGATACCGACAGCCGCCGCTTCGGCGACCAGCAGGCGTTCCTCGTGCGCGTCCATGGACCACTTGAGCAGGTGGCTTCTCAGGCGGCGGACGAAGATGTCGCGAGGCTTCCGGCTGCGCTTGGCATCCGGGGCGTCGGCCGGCGCCGCGACGGCGGGGGAACTCGCCGGCGCCGACACGCCCAGCGCCGCGGCCAGCGTCTGGTCGTAGCGCAGCTTCTGCTCGGGGTTGACCAGCCGCACGCGTGCGGCGGCCAGTTCGTTCATCATGTTCTGAACGGCCTGGCGTTTGGCGCGGTCGGGGTGGAGGGCGTACTGGTCGAGCTTGTCCATGCGGCGTCGGACGGCTTGCTCGATGGCGTCCTGGTCCTGGCAGAAAGGCTTGACGCCCAGCAGCGTATAGTGGTCGACGGGGCGGGGGCCCGCCGCGATCCCCAACCACAATGTGTAAAGGTCTTGTGACAACCTGGCCAGTCCTGGCGCCGCCGGCGCTGGGCAATAATCCTTCTTCAGCTAAAATACCCCATGTGGCGCCCCAGTGAAAGCGCTAACCGGCGGCACAGGCAATGGGGGCAATAAGACCTATGGGACGCACAGATTCTATGCATTCTGCGGGCAGATCGTTAGAATGAGTTATCATGAACTTCCCCGTTAAGAAGACAGACCAGCAGTGGCGCGAGCAACTGTCCCAGCAGGAATTCCGCATCGCCCGCAAAGCCGCCACTGAACCGCCCTTCACCGGCAAGTACTGGAACACCAAAACCCCCGGCGTTTATCACTGCGTCTGCTGCGACCAACCGCTCTTCGACTCGTCCACCAAGTACGACAGCGGCACCGGCTGGCCGAGTTTCTATCAGCCCGTCGACCCGGCCAGCGTGGTTCTCGTCGAGGATCTTTCTGAAGGCATGGTGCGCACCGAAGTGCTGTGCAGCCGCTGCGGCGCCCACCAGGGGCACGTCTTCCCCGACGGTCCCAAACCCACCGGCCAACGCTACTGCATGAACTCGGCTTCGCTGAAGCTGCACCCGGCGGACAAGGCGGGCTGAGCCCGAGCAGCTCAAAGGGCATTTATTTGCCCGACATCGCGATCAGTTGGATCATCGGCAGGAATATGCTCAAGACTACCATCCCTGTCCAGCAGCCCAGGATGAGGACCATGACCGGCCAGAGGACGCTGTTGAGCACATTAAGGCGATAAGCATAGCGGCTGCGGCAAATGCCTTCGATGGCTTCAAGTGTGGAAATGGCTTGATTGGAGCCGTTCTCGGTGTCGAAGGCCCAGGCCAGCGGCGCGGAAAGCCCGGCCTTTCGCGCAGCCGGGGCGGGAAGTTGCCCGGCGCTCGTATCGCGATGCCACCTCTTGAGGCCGCTGCGCCAGCGGGTGTTGATGTCCAGCGTCATGGCGTTGGCGATGCCTTCATCCAGCGGTCGCCCGGCTTGCAGCGTCACGCGCAAGGCCTGGGCCGTCGAGAGCAGGCAGCGGTTGCGTTCGAACCATCCCAGCCCGGGCAGATACCACCTGAACAGATCAGTCGCAGCCAGAGGAAATTCGAGCATTCGGCGCAGCCACGGTCGGAACCAACTGAATAGCGAGATCGACGAAAAGCCCGCCACGACCACGGCCAGAAGAAGCAAGATGCCGGTGATCAAGGGGTTTCGCTCGAAAATGAATTTCGTTATGACCGGCAGGTTTCTGGTCATCTTGGAAAAGATAGCTTCGAACTTGGGCATGACGACAATGCCCACCATTTGCAGAACGAAGGCCGTAATGGCCAGAACAACGGCCACATAGGTTACGGCGCTGGGCCTCATCCGGCGATGCTCGCGGGCGGCGCGGGTGTAGTCGGCCTGAAGGCTCTGGAGATA
Source organism: Planctomycetaceae bacterium (assembly GCA_039680605.1). NCBI lineage: Bacteria > Pseudomonadati > Planctomycetota > Planctomycetia > Planctomycetales > Planctomycetaceae > Planctomycetaceae bacterium. The sequence continues at coordinate 146,037 of JBDKTA010000044.1, forward strand.
CGCCGGCAATTGCCCCAGTCGTTCGGCCATCGCCAGCCCCGCCAGAACGTTTACGGGGCAATTGGGATATGCGCCCTTCACCGCCTGGCTTAGAGGCAGGCCTTGCCAGAGCAAGGCTCCGGTCCCGCGCAGCACCGCGGCGATACGGTCTTCTCGTCCCTCGGCAGCCAGTTGCGTTGTTACCGTCAGCGGAAGGTTCTGTCGCACTCCGGCGGCGAGGGTCGTGATCAAGTCGACCGTCAGCGCGTCGCGGGAGCGTTTGGCGTAGAGAATCCACAGCACCACCGCCAGCACGAACAGCACCGGCCCGTAGGGCGGGGGCGTCGCCAGGAATCCGCCGGCCAGATTCAGCACCCACATGCCCACCAGGATGATCAGTTCCGCTTTGGCCACCCGGTGGTGCCACTGGTTGGCCCCGCCCCCCCGGCGCGTGGATAACACCAGCACCGGAACAATGATGAGGATTCCCAGCATCGCCAGGGCGGGCGCTAACCCGACGAACTGGCCGCCGGCCACTGCCGCCGCCACCAGCAACGGCGGGCAAGCCAGCACCGCGATCTTCGGCCGGCGCAGCGAAAGAGTTACGCATGCCGCCAGCACCACCGGGATGAGCAGGCTCCACCACATCGTGTTTTGGCCTCAGAACTGCTTGCCTATGTTCTGCAACAGTTCGATGTACGGGGCGAACATCGCGAAGACGCACAGGCCCACCATCAGGCCCACCAACAGCAGCAGCATTGGCATCATGGCCGCCTGCAGGCGCGACTGGTGGGCCTCGGTCTGGTGTACATACATCTCGGCCAGCCCGTAGAGCGTGTCGGGCAGATCATTGCGGCGGCTGCCGAGCTGCAGGGAATACAGGAAGAACCCGGGGATCACGGTGCAATGTCGGCCGGCCTGGACGATATCCTGCCCCTGGTCGATCTGCCGGGCGGCTTCCTGTGCTTCGGTCTCGATGACCTCGCTGCCCGAGGCTGCCCCCGCCAGTCGCAGGCAGTCGCTCATGGTATGTCCAGCGCTGACGAGCACCGCCATCGCGTCGGCCATCCGCGCCAGCATTCCGCTCCGGCAGGCGCGTCCGATGACGGGAAAGCCCAGCAGCGAGCGTTCCAGCGTCATCCTGCCGACCCGCGTGCTTCGCAGCGCCAACCCCACCACGACCGTCAGCACAATCACGCAGGCGATAGAGAGCCAGATGGGGCCCAACTGTTCCGACAGCGTCAGCATCGTTCGCGTATAGAACGGCAAGGCCCCGCCGCCGTGCAAGCCCTGGAACGACCGGGAAAACTCCGGAGTGACCCAATACAGCACGGCCGTCACCACCCCCGCGGCGATCGCCAGCACCGTCAGCGGATACGTCACGGCTTCCCAGACGATCCGCCGCGTGGTGCCCGACATTTCGACGTGGCGGTTGAGGCTGGTGAGCATTTCCGCCAGTCGGCCGGTGCTGATGCCCGCGCGCAAGATCTGGCCGTATAGCGGCGGAAAGAACTGGCGGTGTTTGTTGAAGGCTTCCTCAATGGTCGCTCCGGCTTCCAGATCAGCCGCAAGTTGCTCGACGAGTTTGCGAACGCGCGCCGAGGACACGTCGCCTGCCAACTCGCGCAGCGAACGCTCCAGCGGAAGCCCCGCTCCGGCGATGGCAGCCAGTTGCCGGTTGAACAGCAGAAACTCGCTGCGACCGATCGGCGTGGCCAACCGCTTGCTCGCCTGCACCGACAGCGCGCTGACCGTCAGGTTCATCCCCTGCAACTGCTCGCGGGCGTGCAGGTCCGAGTCGGCATCGATCGTCCCGAGCATGCTCCGCCCCGATTCGGTCAGGGCCTGGTATTCATACGTGGCCATTAGTTCTCCCCATCGTCACTGCGGCCGCAAACCCGCAGCAGTTCCTCGCGCGTCGTCACCCCGGTCTGCACCAGGTGCATTCCGTTCTGCCGCAGATTCATGTGCCCTTTGCGGGTCAGGAGATCGCGCAGCGTGTCGATATCGGCTTTGGCCAGCAGCGCCCGCCGCAGGTCGCCGTCGAGTTGGATCATCTCCGCGATGAGCGCGCGGCCGGAGAACCCGGTGCCCAGACAGCACGGGCACTGAGGGTCACCGCCGCGGCAAGCGGCGCAAAGGCGGCGCAGCAGCCGTTGATTGATCACCCCAGAGATGCTCGATGTCACCTGGTACGCCTCGACGCCCATTTCGAGCAATCGCAGCAAGGCTGAGGCCGGGCTGCCGCTGTGCATCGTGCTCAGCAGCAGATGGCCGGTCAGTCCCGCTTCGACGGCGATGCGGGCGGTCTCGGCGTCGCGGATCTCGCCGATCATGAGCACTTCCGGGTCCTGCCGCAGCAGCGACCGCAGCGCCACCGGAAATGTCATCTCTCCGTAGGGACCGATCTGCACCTGCGTGGCGCCGGGCAAATGCCGCTCGACCGGGTCTTCCAGCGTCACGACGCTGCGGCCGGGGAATCGCTGCAGAATGTGCCGCACGATCGCCGCCAGCGTGGTGCTCTTGCCGCTGCCGGCCGGTCCGGTCATCAGCAGCACCCCCTGGTTCTGCTCGGCGATGCCCTCCAGCACCGACGTGATAGCCGCGGGCAGACCCAGGCTTGCCAGATCGTCCAGTGACTGGTCCTGCTGGAAGATCCGCACCACCGCCCGCTGCCCGTGGATGGTCGGGAAAATCGCCAGGCGCTTGTCCTGCACGCCGGACCCGCCGGGAGAGGCAATGCGCCCTTCCTGTGGAATGTCCGTGCGGTACGTGAGCAATCCGCCCATCACCTTCAGCCGCGCGATGATGTTCTCGGCCACGCTGCGAGGGAGTTCCTCAATGGTCTTGAGCACGCCATCGAGTCGCAGTCGGACCTGCATGCCGCCGGCGGTGGGCTCAAAATGCACATCGCTGGCGGCGACGGCGGTAGCCTTGGCGAGGATTTCATCGACGATAGCAACGACATCCTGCGCACCAGTGGGGAACGATCTGGAATCGGCCTCTGTCATAAAGGAACCCGCCAATCAGAGAAAGACGGAATGAGCGTAACTCTGCGGCAGCCGATTATCAAGCTGCAACTCCGCCGTGTGGTGCAAGAGGCTCAAGAGGGGGTGCCGTGGCGGGAGGGCTTTAGCCCGACAGCCACGACGGTTGGGGGGCGGCGAGTCCGGGGATCGTGGCTTTCCGAGCCTGCGGCCCTGCGCGCCACGGCACCCGGGACGCGCACCCTGCTGGTTACTCGAATGTGAACCAGTCGACGAAACCGCCGCCGGTGAAGACCAGATAGACCGTGTGTGCGCCGGTGGCGCCGGCGGCGGGGGCGGTGTGGAGATGCGCGCCTTTGGCGTCGGCGCTCTTGATTGTCGCGACGACTGGACCGGTCGGATTGTCCAAGTGTACCGTGACGGTCGTGTCCTTGCCCAGATCACCCATCAGCTTGAAGGTCTTGTGCCCGCCGGCGCCGAAGTCCACGTTGACGTAGCGGGCCCAGGCGCCGTTGCCCATGTCGTAGACGCCCGTGCCCCCGATGGTGCGCAGGGCTTGCATGCGGTCGTAGTCCTCGGCCTGGATGCGGTCAGCCGCGGCCTTGCGGAACATCAGCGACTTGTCGAAGGGGAAGTCTTTGGTCAGGCCGATCTTTTCCAGCGGGATGGGCTTGAAACCCAGCTTGAGCGCGGGGCTGGCGGGCTTGAGGGCGTAATCGGCGTATGTCGAATCCCACGCCGGGCCCTTGCGGTCGAACTGCGGGTCTTCCTGCACGCTGTGCGGGTCGAACCCGTGGCGGCGGAACTCCCGGTGCGGCGGGAAGATCACGTTGTAGTCGATCTCCTTGAGCCGCGCGGCGCGGTTCATGCCCGTGGTATACAGCCCGCCGCGCATGTTAAAGATGTTGTGCGAGATCGAGATGTTCCCCCCAGGTTCGTACTGCGGGAAGACCGTGACCGTGCGGCCGAAGCTGCTGTCGGCGACGACGTTGTTCTCCAGGGCGTTGTCGAGGCCCTTGAGGTTCGTCATGCCGAACAGCCCGCCGCCGTAGCAGTGATAGATCACGTTGCCCCGCATCGTCAGGTAGTGGCTGCCGTCGTCGCCGTAGATCACGAACCCGTAGCCGTTCCAGTCGACGGCCTTGTCGATATCGTGCAGGGCGTTGTACTCCCACACGCAGTCGCGCCCGACGCCCCAGCTCTCGATGGCGCCGCAGTCGTGGCTGTCGCGGCAGACGTTGGAGATGTCGTTGTATGCCACATGCACGTTGCGCCCGTGCGCCGCTTCGAAGTACGTCTCAAGCGTCTTGGCTTTTCCGTAAAGTGTCTTGCCCAGCGCGCCCATTCGCAGACCCTTGTAGCTGATGCCGTAGCGCGGCGTGCGGGCGATGCGGTTGTGCGAAATCTCGTTGTCGCCCGATTGGTAGAACTGGATGCCCACGCCGTGGCCGGCGAAGAGCCCGCAGTCGTGGATGAAATTGTTCGTGATGACGTGCCCCTTGTTGACGTCCGACTCGGCGGCCGAGGTGAACTGCGGATCGCCGGGACGGAACCCGCACATGTAGATCCCCGCGAAGCCCGCCCGCTCGATCCAGCAGTTCTTGAGCGTGTTATTTTTCGCGCGCCCGGCCATGTATACCCCGGCCATGCCCGCGTTGAGGATCTTGCAGGCCTCGACGGTGATGTGGTGGGCGTTCTCGATGTGGATGGCGCCGTTGGCGTCGGAAAAGCTGTTGTTGCCCGCCAGGCCGAAGCTCGACGCGAAGTCGGTCCCGCCGAGGGTCAGGCCTTCGATGCGGATGTTGGAGACCTGCTTGTCAGGCCCGCTGCCGCGGATGTCCAGCACGCGCGGGGCGGTGGGAATGACGATCTCCTGGCGCTCGATGGGCCCGCGAGGCCAATAGTACAGCCAGCCTTCCTTGTGCTTGAGGCACCACTCCCCAGGCTCGTCGAGCAGTTCGAGCACGCCCTGGATCCACGCCCGACCGCCGTAGGGCTCCAGCCCCGCCTGCGGGCTGACCGTCAGGCGGCGGGCGGCGAAGTCGACGGCCATCACCTGGCAGAAGTTCGAGAACCAGTTGCTCTTCATCCAGATGAAGACGTTGGCGTCGGCGAAGTCGAACTTGTCCGGCAGCACGCCGGCGGGGTAGAAGTACCCGTCGCGCCCGGCGCCGCGGCCGCCGAGATACCCGCTGCCGCGATTGGGCGTGCGGGCCATCGGCTCGTCGCGCAGACCGTTGAAGAGCTGGAAGAACCGCCGGTCCTTGGGCACCGGCGCGCGATAGATCTGCCCCTTCCACTTCTGCCATCCGGTGACCGGCTTGCCGGCGTACAGCACCGCCTGCTCGCCGGCGGCGGATTTGTAGACGACAGAGTGTCCGCCTCGCCCGCCGTCGCGTTCGTCGAGGCGCAGCGGCTCGTCGAGGTAATACTTGCCGCCGTGGAGGACGATGGTCGCGTCAGCGGACATCCCGCCGGCGATCGTCGCCCGCATCGCGTCGCGCGCCTTGGCAAGGGTGGCAAAGGGCGCCGCAGCGGTTCCGTCGGCCGCGTCGCTGCCGGCAGGCGAAACATGGATCTCGCCTGCCGCAGACGCCGCAGCCAGCAGCAAGCACGTCAAACTGGACAGATACAATCGCATTGGGTGATCCCGATAGTTCGCGGGAGATAAAACCCCCAGCCCCAGTTGCCGTTTCGCCTAAAACGATTATCGCGCACCTGGACAGGCCGCCAGGCAGTCCTCAGGTTTGTTCCAGGCCGACGGCGGCGACGCGGTCGAACGTCTTGGCGCCCGGCGGCGAGACGTGCAGCAGAGCGCGGGCGGAATGATAGATGTCGCCCAATTCCTGGAAATACCGCTCGGAGGCCTCGGTGGCCTGTCCGCCCGAGGCGGTCAGCTCGCCATCCAGGGCGGCCCGCAGGAACAGAATGCGCCACCGCCATGCGGTCCGGGCCCAGGGGGGCAGCTTGGCGTCGATAGATTCCGCCAGGGCCCGCGTTCTCGCGGCCGTCTCGGCTGTCACGCTGCCCAAAATGTGATTGACCGGGGTTCGCGGCCACTCGCCGATCTTCCAGTCGCTGTAGTGCCCGTGGGCCAGTTCCAGCGCCTCGACGAGGCGGACGGCGTCGTCGGTGACGGCGGCCGACAGTTCGTACCGGGCGTACTCGCGCACGACATCGAGCGCCGGGCGGTCGGGCGACCATTCCATTTGCAGCAGGATGATCTTGTTGATGTCCTCGTAGATGCCTTCGGAGTAGGGAAATCCGCCTTCCACCAGGGTGCGGGTCTTGTCCCAGTGTTTCTGCCAGTGTGCCGGCCGCGGGTTGGCCCCGAAGCCGCCCCAGGGATACATCCCCTCCATGCTGATTTCCGGAAAGTTGACGGCGGGAAAACCGCCCGGCACGCCGTGCGTGAGGGGATACTGCGGAAAGGTTCCGTAGTCGTCGATCATCAGGTAGTCGACCCAGTCGGGTCTTTCCGCCTCGAACGTGCGACTCAGCCCGGACCACTCGCCGCTGGTGAAGTGGTCGAAGTACCAGGTGCTCAGGACCACCTTGGCCGCGGGCATGACCTGGCGGATGACGCCCGCTTCGGCCTTGGCGGCCTTGAGGAATCCCGCCGCGCCCCAGGGGGCGCAGCGGCTGCAGGTGCACCCGCCCTGGTCGTACGGCCAAATCCAGACGTACTCGATGTCCAGGTCGGCGAAAGCCTCCAGCATCTGTCGGCGGTCGGCGACGATCTGCTCGATGCCGCCCGGTACGTTGGGGCAGATTTCCACGTGATAGTGTCCGCCGGGGGGGCTGGTGTAGCCGTCGTGCCCGGCTGTCCAGTCCGCCCGGAGTGGCTGGGGGCTGTTGGCGTAGCCTTCATTGGCCAGCGTGGTCAACCCCGCGGCGATGCCGACGGAGTTGGCGGTGCTGAGAATAGCCCGCAGGCGGTCGATCATCTCGCGTGCGGCCGGGTCGTCGATGCCCTGGTAGTGGTGCATGTCGAACCAGACGCTCAGGGCGTTGCAGCCCCACAGGGCCAGTTCCTCGACGTATCGCTGCACCTGGGCGATCGGCGCGTCATGGTAGAAGTTGTGGAAGTGGCTGGCGAAGTACATTGCCCGAACGGGCTTGACCGGCACGCTCGTGCCGCGCCACGCCCCGGCCCGGAAGCGCCCGTTGTCGTACGAGGCGTCGCGCAGAAACCGCCCGACGCCGTAGAGCAGCCCGCGCTCGTCGTTACCGGTGATGGCCACCGCGGACTCGCCGGCGTCGGCAATGGAATATCCTTGGGTCCCGATCCCCGCGGCGATCGCCAGGCGCACGCTCGCGTCGGCGGCAGAGCATCGCCGGCTGGCGACGCGCTCCAGCAGTTCGGCGCACTTTTCCACCATCGCTGTGCGAGGGGCGGTGCATTGGATCTTCAGACCTTCGATCATGGGCCGATTCCTTATCAAAGGCATCATTATCCCGCGCCGGCCGATCTGCCCGCCATGATTACATGAAGAAATATCTGCGGACTAATCCCGCGACGCGATATTCGCGGTGAAGGTTCTTCGCCACGCGGTGGGAGACAAGCCGGTGGCCTGGCGCAGGATGTAGATCATGTGGTTGACCGTCCCGTACCCGCAGCGGGCGGCGATCTCCTTGACGTGAAGCTTTGTGCTCTTAAGCAACTCCTCCACCGCCCGTATCCGCCGCTGGCGCAGACGCGTGCTCGGCGAGCAGCCCAGGTGCTTCTTGAAAGCCTTGTTCAACGCGATGATCGAGATCCCCACATCGTCGGCCAGCCTCTGGATCGTCAACTCCGGATCGCCATAGCGCTGGCGGATGATCTGCATGGCCTTGGCGACTCCCGGGTGCGCCACGGCAGTCACGTCGCTGCTCTGGCGCACCACCACCTCGCGCGGCGCCACGTACACCGGCTTGCGGGGCGGTCTCTTGCCCTTCAGCATGCCATCGAGCACGGCCGCCGCCTGATAGCCCTGGGCGTGCCAGTCCATGTCGATACTGGTCAGAGGAACCGACGCGCCTTCGCAGATCGGTTCGATGTTGTAGCAGGAGATGACGGCGACTTCTTCGGGCACGGCGATTGCGGCCTCGTCCAGCGCGGCCAGGGCGTCCAGGGCGGTCCAGTCGCTGTCGACGAACAGCCCCAGCGGCTTGGGCATGGCCGAGACATGCTGGACGAGCCAGCGGCGCTGGTCGGCGTAGTCCCAGAAGAACCCCGGCCCGCGCTTCGACCAATCCAGTTCATGCACGGTCGCTCCCGCGTCGCGGGCGGCCTGCTCGAACCCGTCGCGCTGTGCGTCCAGGGCCCAACTTGAGCCCATATACCAGTAGGTCAAGTGTCGAAAGCCCGCGTCGGTAAGGTGCTGTGCGGCCATCTGCCCGCTGGCGCGGTAGTCTAGAAGCACGTAGGCGGCGCGGATGGATGGGTTGGGTGGGTATTCGGTGGCGACCAGGGGAACCGTAATCTCGTCCGGGCGGATCTGCCACTCCCACACGCCTGTTGTCAGCACCGCGTCGGGGCGGGACATTTGTACCTGCCCCATGGGGGTAAGGTTTTGTCTATGGGAAAAGACCGTTGCCCATCCCGCCCGTCTGCCGTACTCGACCGCCCCACGAGCAAAAGGATGATACACGTCGTGTCCCAGAAGAAGCACGCGAGGAGAATCGCCGGAGGTTGGGGGCACGGCCTTTCTTCCTTTCCATGGTTATACGAATCGTAACATAAAAAATAAAGATATGGGGTATCCTTTTACCGAGTCTGTGGCATAATAGGCCACGATGGACAATGCCTGGCCATGGGGCGAGGGCCATATGGGCGGACAAATGAGGCGACGGCAGTGGTTGTGGCATCAGTTCTGGTCTCTGTCATGTCGCCGAAAACGGAAGGAGCAGGATGATGAAACAGCGGAGCGCTGGGTGCAAACCTGAGCGGAACCATCGGTGGATACAGTGCCACGTTGAGCGTAGACGATTCCGGCCAGGACATTCTCCTGACGGTCATCCCCGAGCCGGCGACGGCCTGCCTGCTGGCCATCGGCGGGCTGGGTGTGCTGCTGAAGCGCATGAGGCATAGAAAATGAAGCATCTGGCGATCTCAGTTCTGGTCGCGGCGGTGCTGGCGGGTGCCTCGGCGGCGCCGGCGGCGGAGGTGCTGTTCCAGGACGGACTGAACAGCTACGCTGGCACTGAAGACACGTCCCTGGTGCAGAATGCAGCCAACAACAACTACGGCGGGCGGACGACGCTCATCATGGGCCCGCCCGGTTCCGGCCAGCAGCGGGCTCCCATCATCCAGTTCGACCTGAGCTCGATCGCCGGGCAGTACGAGAGCATCGAGTCGATGAAGCTGCGATTCTGGGTCTCCAACACCTCCTCCAGCGCCACCTTCAACCTGAACCTGCTGCGCGAAGGCAACGCCGGATGGGTCGAGGGATCGTCTAACGGAACGACCGAGACCGGCACTTCAACGTGGAACTATCGCGTGTACAACACCCAGCAGTGGCTTGGCGGCACCAGCGGAGCGCGGCTGGCGGCCGACGTCTACGGGGCCGTGGCGACCTTCACGCTGTCCACCGCGACTACCCCCGTCGGCACGATGGTCGAGATCAACGTCGACCCCGCTGCTCTGGCAGCCAATGTCGACACGCTGACGGAGATCGTCGATCTCTGGACGCGAGGCGGCGGGTCCGACAACGCCGGGTTCCAGATCTACGGCGGTTACAACGCCTCCTGGCAGGTTCATTCCAGCGAGTCGGCCACACCCGCCATGCGTCCGCAACTGGTGATCGAATATTCCCCCATTCCCGAGCCCGCCTCGGCCTTGCTGTTGGTGCTCGGTGCCTTGGCGGCATCAGCACGCCGACGACGATGGAAATAGTCAGATGCGAAGTACTCAAAAGTGCAGCGGGCGCCCGTTGGCTCATCAGGCTGTGTGGGCAGGAGATCAGGGCATGTCGGACAAATGTGGAATCTCTAGAGTGATCTTGCTGGTCTTGGCCGTGGCCGTTCTTCCGGCGGCGGCCTGGGGCGAGCCGGTCCTGCTCAACGGCGACTTTGAGACCTTCGGCGCCGACCTGACGGGGCACGCGGTCTTCGGCGAGACCGAGGGGCGCTACGCGCTGCCCAATTGGATCAACCTGACGCTCGACCCGGCGCATGCCTTCATGGCCTGTGGCGAGTATGCGGCCTACGAGTCGACCCCCAGCACCAGCCGTTATCTTCGCCTGGCCGACCCGGACGGGCAGGTCACGCCGTACAAGACCGGACGCATCGCGCAAGACCTGGGCGTGATGACGGCCGGCGAGACGTATATCTTCACGGCAGAGGCGTTCAACTCGCGAATCAACCCCAACACCTTCCAGGCCATCGGCAGCTTCATCGGCGTTGCGGGCGGGGCCGACGCCGACACCCTGCGGGCCGCTGCGCCCCTGGGCGGCACGGCTGCGCAGACCGTGGCGGTCGCCACCGGCACGGGCGAGTTCAACTTCCAGTACACCGCCACCGAGGCCGACGCGGGCAACCATCTCTACATCCGCCTGGACGCCTACCAGAACCCCGCTGGCGTGTACATGTACGGCGGCGTGGACAACGCGCGGCTGACGGTCCTGGTCGACGGCAAGATCAATGTCGCCGGCAAAGGCGCTGCCGGTGTGCGAAGCGAAATCGGCACGGACCTGACGACCGAGTACGTCTTCCGCCAGGATGCGCCGATTACGATCAACGGCCAAGCCGTGACCACCGTCGTCGAGGGCGAGCCCCAGCCGGTGGTCTACACGGGCACGCAGGACACGTACGTATGGGCGGGCGACGCGGGTACGGCCAACACCCACGGCAACGATGGCAGCATGACCATCGACCCATCGGCGAGCGGGTCGAGCTACGACCAGGCGCAGGGATTCCTGCAGTTCCAGGGCATCTTCGGCAGCGGGCCCGGGCAGATTGCCGCGGGCACGCCCGTGCATACGGCTGTCCTGGACCTCTCGCAGACCAACGGCATCGGCTACGCCCCTTGGTGGGTGTACGCCCGCCGGATGAACGGCTCGTGGGATGAAGACACGCTCACCTGGGACAACGTCACGCTCAACGGCAACACCGAGCCGGGCTTGCAGTATGACGGCGTGGAAGCCCAGAACGCCATCGCCTGGATCATCCCGGCCGGCGCCCGCTATGCGTACTTCCGGTACGCCATCAACATGACCGGCGAGATCGCGTACTTCTCCGATCACCCCGACGAGAACTACGGCTGGGCTCTGCCGCCGACGGCTTTGTTCGACACCAAGGGCATGGACGTGACCACCTCCGAGGGCGGCGAGGCGGAGCGCCCCGCCCTGCGCGTGTACGTGGACCTCGGCCAGACGATCACGACGATGGCCCAGGGGCAGACCTACGTCTTCGAACTGGGCGACCTCGCGGGCTTCGACCAGCTCCTGGCGTACAAGTTCGGGGCCGTCAACGAGGCGATCCTCGACCTCAACGGCTCGATCCTGGAGATCGGCCTGCTGGACGGGGCGGCGATTTCGCCGGGGGCATACCGCCTGCTGCTGGCCGACACGCTGACGGGCGAGTTCGACCAGATCATCCTGCCCAGCATCGCCGGCCTCACGTGGGACACCAGCGGTCTGACCGCCGGCGGCGACGGATTCATCCGCGTCATCCCCGAGCCCGCCTCGGTGTCATTGTTTGCGCTGGGAGCCGTTACGGCCTTGGCGCGCCGGCGTCGAAAATAGTCGACAAGAGGTTTTCAAATTCGCCGGTGCTATCCCTTCATTTGTTGACGGAACCTGCCGGGCGTCGTGCCAAAGTGCCGGATAAATGCCCGCGTAAACGCGTGGCGCGTCGAGAATCCGACCGCCCAGGCAACGCGCTCGATGCTGGTTCTTTCGGATCGGATCAGTATCGCTGCCCGCTCAAGACGCAGGCGCGCGACGTAGCGCATGGGGCTGACCCCTGTCTCGGCGATGCTGACGCGCCGCAAGTGCTGGACGGAGAGGTTGACGATTTCGGACATCTCGTCCAGCGTCCAGCGGTGGGTCAGGTCGGCATCGACGGCCTTCCAGACTGGTCGCAACCGGCTGGGGGGGCGAGAGCGATCGATCAACTCCTTCGCGCATACATCGATCAGCCCCGCCCAGTGGGCCATCAGGTGTTGGTTGCCGCTGGTCTGATGCTCGTGCCGCAGGCCTTCGGCGGCCAGTCGCAACGAATCGATGTCGGCGGAAAGCACCTGCTGGGACGTGATCCCTCGCACAATTGGATCTTCGCAATCGGCCCGATAGCGGACTTGGACAAACTGATGCGGGGGGCGGCCGACCGAATGAGTCTGCACCTGCTGGCCGGGGCAACAGAGGTGAACGCCGGGGGCAGACACCATATGCCAGGTTCCGTCGAACAGAGATGCCCCCGCTCCCCGGACCTGGGCCGACACCAGATAGCAGGGGAATGACGGCTCGCGGTACTGGTCTTTCCCGCAGTGGGTAACGATGTAAACCTTCTCGATGCCCAACCTCTCCAGAGCCGGCAGCACTACGGCATCGCACATCCAGCAATCGTAATTGCGACCGGGCTGATAAAGGAAGGAATTGGCGATGTTCTTTTGGGGCAACACGCTTGCTCTTTTCAGACCTTGGCGCATTTTGGATTCGATGTATCTTATAACGTGAATCGGGCGATGTGTCAAGGCGACGACCTGATTTGGGTGTGGCAAATAAGAGCGTCTGAGTATCTTTTAATTACGTCTTGCGGGAGATGAGATTGAGTCTGCTGTCAAAAGCAGAAAGGATCGCAGAATGATGCCTAGCATGAAATCGCGAGTGGCATTGGCGATTGGGTTGCTTTCGGTTATGGACGTTTCGGCCTCGGCGGCCACGATCACGCTGACGCCCAACTATGACGGGTTTGTTGCTTACAACTCCGTCGCCAACTGGACGGGCACGACTTTTGACGCGGGTAATTGGGACTCGCAGGTGGCAAACCGGGACAGCCGCGCGTTCATCCACTTCGACCTTAGCGGCATCCCAGTTGGCGCTACGATCACCAGCGCAACCGTCACCTTCTATGTCACGCAGAAGTACAACTTTGGCGGGTTGGACCTGTACAAGGTGAACTCTGCCTGGACTACCGCCATGGCCGGCAGCACGATCCGTGCATTGGGCGTGACTTCATTGGGAGGTCTTTCGCCGGTTACCGCGGGTTCCTCGCCCAGCAAGGCGATTACCTCAACCGTCCAAAGCTGGTACGCCGGGGCCAACTACGGCTTGAGCATCCGAGGCACCGAAGGATTCACTCAAACGGGCTTTCGCCTGGCCTCGGCCGAGTACAGCACCGCCAGCCGCCGGCCAACGCTGGTCATCGACTATCTTCTGGCCGCCATCACGGGAACTCCCTCTCCGGGCGTGCTGGACCTGGGCAGCGTGGGCGCCGGCGGACCGCCGCTGGCGCTTGGCCTGGCGGTTGAGAATACTCTCGACGCGGGATCCAACCTGATCCTGAGTGGCATTACCGGGCTGGGCAATGGGTTCAGCCTTCAGGGCGGCAACGCCAACGCCACCCTCGTCGGCGACGGGGTCTCCGGTAGCGGGCCGGACCTCGAAAACCTTATGTTCAGCTTCGATCCGACCGGATTGGCCGAGGGCAACTACTCCACCGATATCACCATCCACAGCAACGCCGGTGACCTGAATTACACGCTCAGTGCCATCGTCATTCCTGAGCCTGCGACAATGGTCCTGCTGGGCCTTGGCCTGGCCGGGGTGCTCCTCCGCAGGCGGCGGACCGCCGACTGATCGAGGTCCCAATGAAACTTGCAGTCCTGGTGCTCCTGGCGGTTGCAGTCTGCCCGCAACTGGCAGGGGCAACCGACTACTACGTCTCGACCAGCGGCTCCGACACAAACGCGGGCACGGCCGCCAACCCCTTCGCGACGATCCAGGCGGCCGCCAACGTCGCCCAGGCCGGCGACCGCGTCCTGATCCGCGGCGGGACCTATCGCGAGAGCGTCACGGTTCAGCATTCGGGCACGGCCGCGGCGCCGATCTCCTTCCAGGCCTGCGCGGGCGAGTTGGTGACAATCACCGGCCTGGATCCGGTCAGTACCACGTGGACGAGTTACAGCGGGCCGATCTATCAGACCGACATTTCGACACCGGTCAGCCAGGTCTTCGTCGACGGCAAGGCGATGAACCAGGCCCGCTGGCCCAACCCGGTTTACAACAACCCGCTGGATGCGAATATGGCGACGGTCAAGGCGGCCTCGGTGCATGCCGCCCCGGCGACCACCACCATCACCGACAGCGCCATCACCGCTCCCAGCGGCACCTGGACCGGCGCGAAAGTGGCCGTCACCTCCGGCAGCCAGTGGGTCACCTCCAGCGCCGCAGTCACCGGTCAGTCGGGCAGCACATTGTCGATCCAGTGGACCGGTTCGACCTCGTCGAGCTACAGCCCCAAGGCGGGCAATCCGTACTACCTCTACGGCACCGTGGCGGCCGTCGATGCCCAGAAGGAGTGGTATCACGATTCCACCGCCGGAAAGCTCTACTTCGTCGCCCCCGGCGGCGGCAGCCCGGCCACCCAGAACGTCGAAATCCGCACGCGCGACGTCGGCCTTGATATCGGCAATCAGTCTTATGTCACGGTCAGCGGCGTGCGGTTTCAGGCCGCGACGGTCAAGGCGGCCGGCGACCACAACACCATCACGAATTGCCAGATCCTCTACCCCAGCGCCCCGACAGATCCCGGCGGCTGGGCCAGTCCGGCCGGCGTGACCTTCAGCGGGCAGTACAACACTCTGAGCAACTCAGAGATCGCCTATTCCTATGGTGACGGCGTGACGCTGCAGAACTCGCACAACACGGTGCAAAACAACGTCATCCACGACGTGGACTGGTCTGGCACCGACGGGGCATTCGTGAAGACCTCCGGCGCCTCGGATAACACGATCATGCACAACACGATGTACAACGCCGGCCGAAGCGGCGTGCTCCACCGCGGCGCGACGCAGAACACCACCATCACCCACAACGACATCTCCCGCTATGGCAAACTGACGAAGGATCTCGGCGGCACCTACACCTGGGGCAGCACCGGCGAGGGCACAGAGATCGCCTACAATGTCGTCCACGACGCCGACTCGCCGGGACTGGCTGACGGGATCTACCTCGACAACTACAACTCCGGCACCACCGTCCACCACAACGTCGTCTACAACGTCGCCACTGGCATCCGCCTCAACACGCCCGCCTCCGACGATGTCATCGCCAACAACACCCTCTGGGGCGTCTCGGCCGCGATGGCCACCTATGCCGTCGACGGCGGCACGATGACCGGCTGCCAGACCTACAACAACCTCGCCAACCAGGGCACCTGGCTGGGCAACTCCAAGGGCAACAACCTCTCCACCACCACAAGCCCGTTCGTCTCGGCGGCGGCCGGGAACTTCCAGCTTCGCGACGGCGTCGCGGCAATCGACTACGGCCGCGTGATCGCCGGAATCACCGAAGGCTACACCGGCGCCGCCCCGGACGCCGGGGCGTTCGAGCGCGGTGTTGCGCCTTGGACCGCCGGGGCGAGCTTCACCTCATGGCTGGCGCCCAACCAGACCCGCGCATCGCTGGCAGCAGCTCTGTACGTCAAGCCCGACGGCACCCGTGTGACCACGGGCGACCTGGTAGCCGGCAACCCCAACTCCACCGCCGGCAGCGACAACCGCGCATTCCTGGTCTTCGACTTGTCCGATGCGCCGCAAGGCCGCAAGCTTCTGGCGGCCACGCTGCGGCTCTACCAGGCTGACGGTACGGGCAGCACCTACGGCAGCGTGAAACTGCACGAGGTTCTCTCGCAATGGACTGCCGCGACCGTGGCGTACAACCAATCCGTCGGGTCGGGCATGTCGTTCGGTTACGACGCGGCGAACCTGGACTTCTATCAGGACATCGACATCACGGCCATCGTACAGGCCTGGCTGGTCGACCCGTCGAGCAATCGCGGCCTGAGCCTCCGCGGCACGGAAGGCTTCTCGCTGACGGCCAAGTACTTCGGCGGCGCCTACGATGTGACCCCGCCGGAACTGGTGCTGACGTGGGAAAGCGTCCCCGTTCCCGAACCCGCCTCCGCAGTGCTTCTACTGATTGGCGGTCTTAGTGTTCTTTGCAGGAGTCCAGGGCATCTTCTGATGTCTGGGCGTTAGTCTTTCTTCGCCACGCTCGGGGGGGCAGGCCGGTGGCGGTCTTGATGTTGCGGATGAACTGCTCGATGGTGCCGTAACCGCAGGCCGCGGCGATGTCCTTGGCCATCAGGTCGGTGGCGGCCAGCAGCTTCTTCGCTTCCCGCAGCCGTCTCTGGCTCAAGAGGTTGCTGGGCGATCGGCCCAGATGCTTCTTGAAGGCCAGGTTCAGACCGACCATTGAGATTCCCACGCTGCGGGCGATGCTGCCCACGCTCAGGTTCCGGTCGCCAAAATCGTTTTGGATCATGTGCATCGCCCTGGCCACGCCCGCGTGCGGCACGGCCATCACGTCGCTGCTTTGCCGCACGATCACGCCCTTGGGCGGGACGATCAGGGGCCTGCGGGGGAGGCGGCCGCCGTTGAGCAGGCGGTCGAGCATGGCCGCGGCCTGGTAGCCCTGAGCGTGCCAGTCCATGTCCACGCTGGACAGAGGGATGATGCACCCCTTGCAGATCGGCTCCATGTTGTAGCAGGAGATGATGGCCACTTGGTCGGGCACGAGGATTCCCGCCGCTCGCAGGGCCGTCACCGCCTCGATGCCCGTCCAGTCGCTGTCGACCATCAGGCCCAGCGGCTTGGGCATCTGGCCGACACGCACGCCCAGCCAGCGGCGGAAACTCTCGAAGTCCCACGTGTACTCGCTGCCGCGGGCGGCCCAGTCCAGTTCGTGCAGCGCCGCCCCGCCCGCGCGGGCGGCTTGGATAAACCCCTTGCGCTGCTCGTTCAGCGCCCAGCTTTCGCCCATCCAGCAGTAGGTCAGGTTCCGAAAGCCCGCCGCCAGGAAGTGCTCGGCCGCCAGTCGCCCGCTGGCGCAAAAGTCCAGCAGCACGTACCCCGCGCGAACCACCGGGTGGGGCGGATAGGTCGCGCAGACGACGGGAACGCGCACGTCAGACCAGTCCGCCTCGTCGGCCCACAGCACTTGGCCGGCGATCACCGCCTCGGCTTGTGCCAGATGGATCTCGGCCGAGGGCTGAAGATTGCGCCGGTGAGAGAAGGTCAGGACCCACCCGGCCGATGCGGCGTATTCCAGGGCGCCCAAGGCCAGCGGGTGAAAGTGGTCCGTGTGCATGAACAGCACCCGTCGAGGCGAGGCGCTGACGGCCTTGGGGCGGCGCGTTTTCTTCATCGCAGGCTCCTTGTGGCGGTTCAGACGCATATTATAATAATGTCAAGTCCTGTTTATAACAACATATATTGTAAAAATACGGCTGCATGATATACTCAATACAGATAGGCGGTCATCTGCGCAAGACATCACCATGAGTTCTGAAAGGAAGGATACGGTTATGAAAAAGATGGCATGGGCATTCATCGCGACGGCCACACTCGTGCTTGCCGCGGGGACGGCGGCAAATGCGGCGTACTCGTACGGCTACGTGTGGGATCGCTCGGCCGATTTTGCTTTGGCGCCCATCACGAATCCCGACAATGACAGCCAAGGCAATGCCGTCTGGAGGTGCGCGTATTCGACGGGGGGCAGTTTCACGTACCAGAGCGGCGCGAAGTGGTATCAACAGACCGGCACGGCCCTGATATGGGATTCGTCGTGGTTTGGCGGGGGCGCAGTGTGGGCTCGCGCGAATGACAAGACCCCGGTTGCTTGGGGCTCAGCCATGGTTTACGCATCTCAGAGCGGTGTATCAGCCAGTTACGCGCCTCTGGTGCAGTGGATCAATCCCGCCGGCAACGGAACGGTCGTTGAGATCAACGGGACGCTGACGCGCAGCACTACGGTAGGGACGAGCAACTACGACTTCGCCGCCGTGTGGTATGACGCTTCAGCGAACACATACACCGCTGTCGCGCCGGGCAGCGTGGCGTCAACCCTCTACAGCACCACGTCGATCTTTACATTCAACGCCGTCACGCTGACCTTGGACGCCGGTGATTTCATCCAGTTCGGGATCAAGCCGCACGCCCCCGCGGGCGGCGACTACATCACCATGGAAGACAACATCACCATCACGTACATCCCCGAGCCGGCGACGGTTGTGCTGCTGTCCGCCGGCACCGTGGCCATGCTGAGGCGGAGGCGGGCATGAGATATTGCCCGGCCCTTCTGGCAGCGTGCATCCTGATCCCCCTTTCCGCCTCTGCGCGGGGGCAGGACTGGGCGTGGAACGTGGCGGTCTCGGGGGGGGACATCTGGCTGGCCAGCAGCGGCGGTGGCGTGCCGACGTTTGACTATCGTATCGGGGCCAGCGGGGCGATCTCCGAGATGCGCGACGTGCCCGACGCGTATCAGCGCCTTCTGAGCCCCAGCTACGCCGGAGAAGCCACCGACCGCATCGTCCAGTGGACGGCCTGGTCCAATACCGTCCGTTACGAGGCGACGAGTCTTCCCGATTTTGAGAAGCGATTCAACCTAACCCAGGGCGGCAATTTCGCCGGCACGATCTCGCCGACGATGGCCGTCGAGTACAACCCCGCCGCCGGACGTCTGGACGTCTACTCCGTTCCGCAGGACCAGTGGAAGACCGAGAACGCCGCGGCCATGCAGAGCAAGTTCAGCGCCCTGACTCGCTATGAGATGCTCGACCAGGGTGTGCTGGCCGTCCGGCGAGTCATCCGAGTCGGAGCGGTGACGCTGCAGGGCGCGCCCGCCACATTCGATCACCTCTACATCGAGGGCTGGAGCCCCTTCGACCGCTCCAGCACGACCTTCAACGCCCTGGCGCTGGGCCTCGACGCCGCGGGCAATCCCAACTGGTGGTACCGCGCGGGGTACAACATCCCCATGTACCCGGGCTTCGACGTCGATACTCAAACAAACGGCTACGCCGTGGTCTACGATGAAGACGCCTATGCCTCCAGTACGGCCGTGGGGCTGGTCTTCGGCAAGAGGCAGATTGTCTCCGACGGGTCCGCCGACAAGTACGAGGTGAACTCGATGGACTGGAACAACGGGATCGGCATTCTTCCCGGGCTGACGATGTACGATGTGGCCGAGGGAAGCATTATCGACCAGACGATCCTGCTCGTGCCTCGCCGCCAACTCGACGCGGGCATGCGCGATCTGCTGGTCTCGCTGGTCGGCCAGGTGCCCGCACCGGTTCTTTGTGCCCCGGGGACAACCTTCACGGGAGAGTTGGCGATGATCGTTTCGCGCCTGAGCGGTTATGTCGATGCCTCCGGCCAGCGGACCGACCATCTGGGCGGCATGTTCACGCCCGTCCCCGAACCCGCCTCCGCCTCGCTGCTGGTGATCGGGGCCGTTGGGATGATCCTGCGTCGTCGGAAGCGCTGCCGGTGATCGGCAAGCTGCAGCAGGCCGTCGGCCGGCGACAGCGGCGCTGTGGGCTGGACGCGGGGCTATCTCAGAAGTAGCATGGGCATCTTGCCCATGAGTAGCACGGGCGTCCCGCCCGTGCAAATCGCCGCGACATGCCAAGCCGCCCGTGCTACGGGACCGATGCGTTCACTCGTTGACGATTGAGGAAAATGAATGAAACGACGTGAGTTTCTCCGTGCCGCGGGGGCGGCGGCCGCGGCGGCAGTGCTGCCGCGGTTGGTTTTGGGGCAGTCGGCGCCGGCGGCGCGGCGGCCTAACCTTATCGTCATCCTGGCCGACGACATCGGCGCCGGCCATTACGGCTGCTATGGCAATGCCAAGGCGCGCACGCCGCACCTGGACGCCCTGGCCCGCGGCGGCGTGGCGTTCCGGACCTGCTGGGCCACGCCCATGTGCGGGCCATCGCGGGCGCTGCTGGCGACGGGGCACTACGCCTCGCGAACGGGCATCTATCACAATTCGCTGTCAATCCCGGTCAGGGGAGCGAATCCCAATGCGTTTGCCTCACAGCACCTGACCTTCGCCCGCGTGCTCAAAGAGTCCGGATACGCCACGGCCATCGCCGGAAAGACAATGACCCTCGGCGGCAAGCTCGGCTCGCCCGAGGTCGGCTTCGACGAGCACTGCGTCAACCACGAGTCGTTCACGCTGC
This sequence comes from Planctomycetaceae bacterium, assembly GCA_039680605.1. Classification (NCBI taxonomy): domain Bacteria; kingdom Pseudomonadati; phylum Planctomycetota; class Planctomycetia; order Planctomycetales; family Planctomycetaceae; species Planctomycetaceae bacterium. Next base: position 166,172 of record JBDKTA010000044.1, read on the forward strand.
CCGACGGCTCGCGGTTCGACGGGCCTTCTGAGGGCTCGTACAAGGTTCCCAACGCCAAGCCAATCCCCAGCCGCTACTGGCACCCCTGCATCGTCCGCAACGGCAAGGCCGTCAAAACGGGCCCGCGGGATTTCGGGCAGGACATCTACATCGACTTCGCGATCGACTTCGCCAAGCGGCACAAGGACCGCCCGTTCCTGACGTACCTGCCGATGGACCTGGTGCATGGCATCGCCGGCGGGGGGCTGCCAACAACGCCCGCGTCCGGGCGGCCGGGCAAGAACACCGGCGGCACCGTCGACGACTGCAACAGCTATCTGGACGTTCTGGTCGGACGCATCGTCAAGGCGTTGGACGAACTGCACCTGCGCGAGGACACGATCATCCTGTTCACCAGCGATAACGGCGACGGCCCGCGAGGCAAGACATGGGCGACCGAGCAGGGGGCGCGCGTGCCGATGATCGTCAACTGCCCCGGCCGCGTGAAGGCCCGCGGGGCCACCAGCGCCCTGACCGATTTCGCCGATGTGATGCCCACACTGCTGGATTTCGCCAAGGCCGATCTGCCCAAGGGTTATGAGCTCGACGGGCGCAGCCTGGCGCCCTTCCTGGCCGGTCAAGCCGGCGCGACGCGGGAGTGGATCTACAGCTACATCGGCACGGCCCGGATGATCCGCGACCGGAGATGGCTGCTCGAAGGCGTCGATCCGCTGGGCGGTAAAGCCGCCGGCCGGATGTACGACTGCAGCGGCCGCCCCTACCGCGAAGTGACCGGTTCAAAGGATCCGGAGGTCCAGGCCGCCCGCAATCGCCTGGGCGAGATCCTGGCGAAGATTCCGCACATCGATCCCAAGGACCCGCCAACCGCCGCGAGATTGGCCAAATACAAAAAAGCTCCCTACAGGCATCAAGTGCCTTAGAATGGCGGCCCGCCCGTTGTCCGTGAAGCGGACGCCGGGTCCGAACAAGAGGAAGGCACAATGGGACTGAGATGAATTTGACCGACTATCTCGTGATCGACGATGTCCAACTGCGGCGATTCGACGACATGTATGCCCGCTACCGGCGGCTGTACGACGACCCGGGCGGTTGTCAGCCGATGATTATCGTGAACACGCCCCTGCCGCCCCAGCCGACGTGGCAGCAGCGACTGGCCGATCCGCTGGTCATGCTGCAATCGGAGCTCGACGCGATTCGTCCGCACCTGGAACTCGGCGACGACCGCGTGCCCACGGTGCGGGTCCAGTTCGGCACGGCGCAGGTGGCGGCCGCTTTCGGCTGCCGCATGCACATCAACGAAGACAGCCCCCCTGCCGCGGGCACCAGCGTGATGTCGCGCGCCCAAGACGTGTACGACCTGGAGATTCCGCCTCTCGACGCCGGATGGTATGGCAAGCTGGCGCAGTGGACGGAGATCTGGAAGGCCAACCTCCCGCCGGGCGTGCATATCCAGCACCCCGACATCCAGAGCGCCTTCAACTCGGCCCACCTGATCCGCGGCAACGACATCATGACGGACTTCTTCGACCACCCGGCCGAGCTCGACCTGCTGCTGGACAAGGTGACCGACTTCATGCTGGCGATCACGCGGCACGTCAAGGCCGCCATCAGCGACGACCGGGACTGGTTCTTCGACTGGGGCTCGATGTGGAAAGGCGCCGCCCGCATCAGCAACTGCACGATGCAGTTGATCTCGCCGGAGCTGTACCGCCGCCACGTCCTGTCGCGAGACGTGCGATTCCTGGAGACCATCGGCGGCGGGCGAATGCACTACTGCGGGATCACCGGCGCGGTCATCGACGACTTCCTGGCCATCCCCGCACTGACGGGCCTGGACATCGACGTCGGGCGGCACGACTTCTTCGACCTCTGCGACCGCACGCCCCCGCAGGTGGTCCTGGTGACTTACTTCGACGGCAAGAGTCCCCAGATCGAACGCCTGCTCAGAGGCCAGTGGCCCCGGAAGCGGAACATCATTATGAGCACGTCGGCGCCGTCGGTAGACGAAGGCCGGCGCCTGCTGGAGAAGCTTCGCGATTCGATTCCCGGATGAGCCCGCGGGTCTGGAGCAGTGGCGAAGCGGCAGGGCACGCCCAGCGCAGCCGCAACGTCATGACCAACACCGGCATGGTGCATGGGGTCAAAGACACCATGGCGCACCTGATTTTCCTGGACGAGATCGCAGAGAAGGTTGTCGACTTCGGGCCCCAGGCCGGGGCAGTGCGTTACATGCCCGTGCCGGAGATCATGGAGCGGGCCGACGTCATCATCAACGTGCCCAAGGCCAAGACGCATTTTGTCGACCCGATCAGTTGTGCCTGCAAGAACTGGATCGGCGTGATGCCCATGAGCTTCCGCCTCTGGGCCCAGCGCGAGGTTGAACCCTACTACGCCGGAAACGCCTGGCTGCTCAAGAAGTTCCGCCCAACGCTCAATGTCGTCGACGGCGCCTGGGCCGGCGAGGGACAAGGCCCCGGCGGAAACGACCCATTCTGGTGGGGATGGATCCTCGCCTCGACCGACCCGGTGGCCGTCGACGTGACCGTCGCGCGGCTGTTCGGGCTGGACCACACCAACATCCGAATGGCCAACGAGGCGGCGAAGATCGGAGCGGGCGTCTGCGACCCCGAGCAGATCGAATTGACCGGAGCGACGCTGGAGGAGGCCTTTCGCAAGGTCAAACCCGCCGATCCGAGCGTGCATCGCTTTCCGTGCAACGTGATCGTCGGCCGGCGCGGGGCGACGATCGAAGGCACACTGGGGCACTGGAAGACCATCGCCGACGGGTGGATGGGAGTGGGCCTGTGGAAGCTTTTCACGCTGCGGGGCACGCCGACGTTCTTGTTCGGCGACGCGGACGACCCGGACTTCGAGCAGCACCTCAAGGACGGCCCGTACATCGTGCTCGACGATGCGGCACAGGACAAGTACAAGTACGACCCGCGCGTGGCGTTCGTGCCCGGATCGCCCGTGCCCCAGTCCTACATGCAGAATGAAATGATCGAGGGCATGGGCTTCGGCGGCATCTACCAGGCGGGTCTGGCCGTCGACAAGATGATCCAGCACGCGCGAGGCGTCCTGCAATCGAGGGGCTAGCGATGAGTCTGGAAGGCACGATCCTGGACTGGGTGGAAAAGATCAGCCGCAGATTCGACGATCTGGAGACGCACCATGCCGGTTCGGCCTCTCCGCACTACAACATCTCCGATGCCGTCACGACCAGTCAGCAGGACGGCATCTACTGCTATCATGTTCCCGACAACCATCTCGGACACGGGGCCTCCTTCGGCAACGGGTCAGTCTGGGCCCTGACCAAGGGCAACGGCGACATGCTCAGTTTGACCAGCACCCTCACGTCGCTGCAGCTCCTGGGTGGCATGAGCATCGGATACCTGCTGCCGTTCACCGACCTGTCGGTGCTCGGCCGCAGCGGTCGGCGCTCGGGGGGGCGACGCCAATTGACAGCCACGATTTCCTATGCCACGGGCAAGCTCCATCTTCATCCGGCTCTTCAGCAACGGGAGTTTGTCATCGGGGACGGTCTGCAGGTGCTGCATTCATTCTTTGTGCCCCGGACGGGTCTGGACGATCCGGCGGTGGCCTGTACGACGGTTTGCCTTCATAATGCCACGGACCATCCGATCCGCATCAACGTGGTGGGGTGTCTGGACCTGCGCGGCCAGACCCAGGGCGACCTGGCGGCCACCTATGACCGTGGCAGCGGGGTGCTGCTGGCATGGAATCAGTCCCAACCTGAATACGTGCGTTATTTCGGCGCCTCGGAGCGGCCGGATCATTACCTGGCGACCTGCGATGAAGAACAAGCCTTCTCGCCCAGCCAGCCCCTGGGCGACGGTACGGAGGAGACCGGCGATCTGACCGGCGCGCTTCAGTTCGACTTTCTGCTGCTGCCTTCCCGCCGCAAGAAGATCCGCCTGTACGCCGGTTTCAGTCTGGAAGGCCGATCCGCTGCCCTAAAGGCCTTCCGCGCCCTTAGAAAGAAAAACGCCCTTCTCCGTGACACGATTGAGCACTGTCGAGATCAGATCGCCATAAGCGACCTCAAGATTCCCAGCGACATGTTGACCCAGGGCATGCAGTGGGCCAAAGCCAACATGCTCCGTCCGCTGGCGCGCTATCCCAAAGGCAACGCCTTCACCAACGACCCCGGACACAGTTCGCACGTCGTGGGGCGGGATGCGGCCTGGTACGTCCACGGCTGCGATTTTGTGCGTCCCGAGGCCGCTTGCGGACTCCTGACCCTGCTGGCCAACCATCAGCGCGGCGACGGGCTGATCCCGGAGTTCGTCGACGCCGTCAGCGGCGATGCGGAATACTGGGATTTCAACATCAACGACAACACGCCGCTGTTCGTGACGGCTGTCGACCATCACTGGTCCGTGACGCGGCATCGGCGGTGCCTGGACGAGTTGTACGCCCCCGCGCGCAAGGCCGCCGAGCTGATCCTGTCCCAGCGAAACGACGACGGACTGGTCTTCTGCACCGCCCGCGGTATCGGAGCCAAGGGCATCTGCGGGTGGCGAAACGTGCTTGAGCACGATCAGATCAACGGCGCGGTGACCGAGGTCAACGCCGAGTGCTATGACGCCCTGCGGTGCGCGGCCGACCTCTGTCGCGCCAAAGGCGAAGCGTCTGACGCGTCGCGATACGATGACGAAGCCTCGCGATTGCGAGATCGCATCAACGACAAACTCGTCGACCCGCGAACTCACCTGTACATCCGCAACATCGACATTGACGGGCGCCGGTTCACCCAGCCCACGGTGGAGATGGTCTTTCCGCTGCTGTTCCACGTGGCGACGCCGGACGTTCGGGAAGCCGTCATCACCCGCCTGTTCTCGCCGGACTTCATGTCCGACCACGGGCTGCGAGCCTTGCCCTCCAACAGCCCCCGATGGGATCCTTCAGGGCAGTCCGGTTGCCTGGGCGGGGTCTGGCCCGGCGCCACCTGGTGGTTTGCCATGGGGTGCCTGGGCATGCACAACCGCATCATGGGCGACTCGCTCGAGCGCGCGTACCGGTACATCGTCCAGGACCCCAAGACCTACAACACCGTGCCCGGGCAGTTCAACGAGTGGTGCGACGGGCAGACCCTCGTCAATCGAGGCATGCCCCTGTCCCCCTGGGCGCCGCCCAGATTCATCTGGGCCGCCCTGGAAGGCCTGGCCGGAGTGGAAATCAAAAAGGAGCAATTCACCGTCAACCCCAGGATCCCGGGCCAGTGGTCCTGGATGCAGGTAGACAACCTGGCCTTTCGCGGACGCCGACATTCGTTCTTCGTCACGCGCCAGAAGGACGGCTTGCACCTGTACACCTGCAGCGACATCAAGTCCCACTTCCCGGTTCATCGCTATCGCAAGTGCCTGCGCAGCAGCGTCGAGCCCTTGACCGGCGGCATGACAGCGGCCGTCTTTGAGCGACCGGACGAATCCATCCTCCTGTTCGCCAGCTCGCGCCATCGCATGCTGGTGGGACCGTTGTTGGCGCACGACGCTATCCGTCGCCATGCCACCTATCACGTCTGGCGACTGGACAGCATGCAGCGCGATTGGGATGACCTGGGCAAGATCCGAGGCCGCGATCTCCAAAGAATCGCCGTCCGCATTGAACCGCAGGGATACGCGCTCTACAGGTTCCGTCCAGTCCGGTCCGGAGAGGGTTAGCGCGGATATCTCACCGCCGTGTCGCGGAGATCACAGACTTACAGCGTGTTGTGGAAATGTATTGCGAATCTAACGGAGAGGTCGGGATTCGAACCCGAGGTACGGGCATGACCCCGTACAACGGTTTAGCAAACCGTCGCTTTCAGCCACTCAGCCACCTCTCCAGCATGTCAGACGCTGATGAATCGGGCGGCTGACGGTACCATTCTATGGCAATGGATCACCCCGGTCAATCATGAACCTGTTTATAGCGTTGTATCCGCCGGGTATTGCTGGTACACTTCCGCCTTCAGAATCCTCCAGAACAAGAAACTCAAGCGTCCCCCATGCCATTCAAGACCCTAGACCTCATCCAACCGCTGCTGCTGGCTGTCGAATCCGAAGGCTACACGATCGCCACCGAGATCCAGAAGGAAGCCATCCCCTACGTCCTGAAAGGGCGCGACCTGTTGGGCTGCGCCCAGACCGGGACGGGCAAGACAGCGGCTTTCGCTTTGCCCATCCTTCAGCGGTTGCACTCGCACCGGCCGGCCGACAGTGGCGGTCAGCGGCGCCCCGTCCGGGCGCTGGTGCTGACGCCGACGCGTGAGCTGGCGGCCCAGATCGGCGAGAGCTTCCGCGCGTACGGCAAGAACCTCTCGCTGCGCCACACGGTGGTCTTCGGCGGCGTCAAGCAAGGCCCGCAGACCACGGCGCTGCATCGCGGAGTGGATATTCTTGTGGCCACGCCCGGGCGGCTGCTGGACCTGCTCAATCAGCGCGTGCTGACGCTCAAGGGCGTCGAGATCCTCGTGCTCGACGAGGCCGACCGCATGCTGGACATGGGGTTCATCCACGACATCCGCCGCGTGATCGCACAGATCCCCGCCAAGCGCCAGACGCTGATGTTTTCGGCCACCATGCCCCGCGAGATTCGCGACCTGGCTAACACGCTGTTGAGCGACCCGGTCCACGTGAAGGTGGCCGCCGAGTCGCCGGCTGCAGACACCGTCGAGCAGGCGATCTACTTCGTCGAGACGCGGACCAAGATCGCCCTGCTGGAGCACCTGCTGCGCGACGCGGCAATCTCCCGCGCGCTGGTGTTCACGCGCACCAAGCACGGGGCCGATAAGGTCGTGCGGAAACTCACGCGCGGCGAAATCGCCGCCGAGGCGATCCACTCCAACAAGTCTCAGGGCGCCCGCCTGCGGGCGCTGGCGAACTTCAAGGCCGGCAAGACTCGCGTGCTGGTGGCCAGCGATATCGCCGCCCGCGGGCTGGACGTCGACGACATCTCGCACGTGTTCAACTACGACCTGCCCAACGTCGCCGAGACGTACGTACACCGCATCGGCCGCACCGGTCGCGCGGGCGCCCGCGGCAAGGCGATCTCGTTCTGCAGCGAGGAACAGCGCGACGACCTGGTCGAGATCGAGCGCCTGGTGGGGCGGCGCCTCCCCGTGCTCCAGCATGCCATCAAGGCCCCGCCCGCCGAACCGCGCGTCGGCGGCGACTCTCATGAGCAGAGCGCTCACGTGCGGCGCGAGCGGCCTGCGGTTAAGGAATCCACCCCCGCGGCCAAAGGTTCCCCCGAGCAGCAGCGCAGCGCCTTCTGGCGCAGCCGCCAGCGCCGCCCCAGCGGCGCCAGTCGCCGGCGCAGAGGGCGGTAGAGGCTGGAATGATGGAATAATGGAATAATGGGTGGCATGGCGACACGCATTTTGTTTTTGGCGGGTCGTCATGAGGGAACGTGAAACGGCGCGTCGTTTTGTTAGCGGCGGAGCTTGCTCCGCGCGGTTGTTTCCCTGATCCGTAGGCTGATGTGCGCAGGCAGATCGCGCGGCAAAACGCGCGGGGCAAGCCCCGCCGCTAACGGGAAAACGCCGCCATCAATCCATCCATCCATCCATCCATCCATCCATTCATCCATTCCTTCTTCCGCCCGTTCCGCGTAGAATCTGCGTCCATGAACACCGCCATCGCCATCATTCCGGCGCGCTACGCCTCCACGCGCCTGCCGGGCAAGCCTCTGCTCGCCCAGACGGGCAAGATCCTCATCCAGCACGTCGTCGAGGCCGTCGGCCTGGCAAAGCGAATTGCGCGGATCGTCGTGGCTACGGATGACGATCGGATTCTTGCCGCCGTGCGCGGTTTCGGCGCCGAGGCCGTCATGACCAGCCCCGACTGCCCCAGCGGGACCGACCGCCTCGCCCAGGCCGCCCGGACGCTGAATCTGGGCGACGACCAGATCGTCATCAACGTTCAGGGCGACGAACCGGACATGCCGGCCGACTGCATCGACCGCCTGGTAGAACTGCTGGAGCAGTCAGACGCCCCGATGGCCACGTTGACAACGCCCATGACCGTCGCGGCGGCGGAAGATCCCAATCGCGTCAAGGCCGTGCTGGCTGGCGACGGGCGGGCGATGTATTTCTCGCGGGCAAAGATTCCCTTCGACCGTGACAAGAAAGGCGGCGTGAATTACCTGCTGCACCTGGGCATCTACGGATACCGCGTAGGGTTCCTCAAGCAGTTCGCCCAATTGGCTCCGACGCCGGCCGAGCAGGCGGAGAAACTCGAGCAGCTCCGTGCCCTCGAGCACGGGTTCGCGATCATTGCGGCCGTCGTCGACTACCACGGCAGCGGCATCGACACGCCGGAAGACTACGCGGCGTTCGTGGCACGGGTTCGGGGAAAGAGTTGACGTCCACGAATGTCACGAATGACACGAATGGGGGAAAGCAAGACGGGAAGAATGGACGGACGGAACAAGGAATAATGGAATAATGGAATGATGGAATATTGCTTGGTGGTTCGCTTCCATCCGTTCTTCCATCCTTCCAGTCTTCCATCATTCCGTTTCTTTTTTCCCCATCGCGGACGTAACGTTTTTTTCCTGAGCCTTGCCTTGGCGGGCGCGCTGCTGTAAAGTCCGGTTCCATGAGCGACGCCATGGATTTGCTGCGGTCTGTCAAGGATCGCACCGACGAAACGGAATTCTACACGCCTTTGCCCGACGGCTACCGGTTGGGCTCTACCAAGTACGTAGCCGTCTTTGGCACGGTCATGAGCGGTCTGGGCAAGGGGATCTTCTCCTCCTCGCTGGCCAAGCTGCTCAAGGACAAGGGCCTGTCGGTCGCCCCGATCAAGCTGGAAGGCTACCTCAATATCGACTCGGGCACGCTGAATCCGTATCGCCATGGCGAGGTCTTCGTGCTGGACGACGGCATGGAAACCGACATGGACCTGGGCACCTACGAGCGCATGCTCGACCAGAACCTCACCCGCGCCAACTTCGCCACCAGCGGGCAGATTTTCCGGGCCGTGCTCGACAAGGAACGCGCCGGCAGCTATCTCGGTCGCGACGTGCAGATGATCCCCCACGTCACCGGCGAGGTGAAGCTGCGCCTGCGGGAGCTGGCGCTGGCGAGCAAGGCTGACGTGATCTTCGTTGAAGTCGGCGGCACCGTCGGCGATATCGAGAACGCGTTCTTCATCGAGGCCCTGCGCGAGCTGAGCTACGAGGAAGGCGAGGGCTCGGTGCTGTTCGTGGCCCTGACGTACGTGCTGAGCCCGCCGGCGCTGGGCGAGCAGAAGTCCAAGGCCGCCCAGTTGGGCATCAAGCGCCTGATGGAATACGGCATCCACCCCGACATCATCGCCTGCCGGGCCGAGCAGCCCGTCGTCGACAAGGTGCGCCAGAAGATTTCCGTCTACACTAACGTGCCGATGCGGCGCGTCTTCTCGATGCACGATCTCAAGAGCATCTACCTGCTGCCCGAGACCATGCGCGAGGCGGGCATTGACAGCGAGGTGGTGCAGCTTCTGAGCCTGGGCGGAAAGGTCAACTCGATGGCCGATGCCCGGGCGGCCCAGAAGTGGCACGCGTTCTGTTCGGAGTTGGAGAACCCGCGCCACAAGGCCACCATCGGAATCACGGGCAAGTACACCGCCCTGCGCGACAGCTATGCCAGCATTCTCAAGGCCCTGGAGCATTCGGGCGTGGCCAACTCGGCCCAAATCGACATCAAGTGGATCGACACCACCGACATTACGGATGACAACGTCGCGGCCGCCCTGGCCGACGTCGACGGCATCATCGTTCCCGGCGGCTTCGGCGTGCGAGGCACCAGCGGCAAGATCGCCTGCGTGAAACACGTCCGCGAGAACCGCATACCGTACCTGGGCATCTGCCTGGGGTTCCAGATGGCCGTGATCGAATACGCCCGCAACGTCTGCGGCCTGGATGGGGCCGACAGTTCCGAGATCGACCCCCAGTGCAAGCACGCGGTGATCGACATCCTGCCCGACCAGAAGAAGATCGAAGGCCTCGGCGGCAACATGCGCCTGGGCGGCCAGGACGTCGAGATCGCCCCCGGCACCATCGCCGCCGGGCTCTACGACAACGCCAAACGCATCCGCCAGCGATTCCGCCACCGCTACGAAGTCGATCCCAAGTACATCGATCAGATCGAGGCTGCCGGGCTCAAGTTTACCGGCCGACACGGTCTGCACCCGATCATGCAGATCCTCGAACTGCCCCGCGACGTCCACCCGTACTTCGTGGCCGCCCAGTTCCACCCCGAGCTGACCAGCCGCCCCCTGCACCCCCAGCCGATGTTCGTAGGTCTGGTGGCGGCCGCACTGCAGCGGCGGCAGAAGGCATAGCGCCTACAGCCCGCACATCGTGCGCAGGTGCTCGACCATGTACTTGAAGTTCTCCCAGCTCGCGTCCAGCGGGATGAGAGGGTCAATGAGGTCGCGACGGTGCTTTTTGTGGCATCGCCGATTGAAGAAGCGACTTGATCTCTGCGGTGGCCCCAGAGGCATAGTCCATTGCAGTCTTGCCCTCTGGATTTTTGATGGTTGGATCGGCCCCGGCTGCCAGAAGCACGCGAACAAGATCGACGTTCTTGGAAGCGACGGCCTGCTGGAGAGGGGTATATCCGGCCTGTCGACTGGGATCACCTTTGGTTTGATAGATGGCCCGCGCCAGTTCCGGAGTGCGGATGCCGTAGGCCGTGAACCACTCCTCATGCCCATAGTCGGCCAGCGGCGATGGAGGGGCGCCTTTCTCAAGAAGCATGCGGACGATCGGCATATTCTGGCGAGCAACGGCCAAGTGGAGCGCCGTCAAGCCAAAGCGGTTCTGGGTACCGGGCTTGGCCCCGCCGCTGAGCAGGGTCTGGATCATCTGAACATCCTCTTCCCTGACGGCCCGCATCAGCGGAGTCAGGCAGAACAGAAAGGCGTCCTTTTCCGCAGGCGCGCCGCGCTTCAGCAGATCGGCCGCTAATGAATAATTCTTCTGCGCTACGGCGAGGTGGAGCAGCGTTGCGCCGTATCGAGCCTGACAATTTGTCGAGGCGCCCTTTTCGAGCAGGAACCGAGTTGCGCCAGGCTGTTTGTGCCAGACGGCCCAGAAGATCGGCGGGGCACAGTAGAGCCCATCAGACTCGTTGAGGAGGGATGGCTTGCGTTTCAGCAAGTCCGCCAGCACGTTGGTCTTTCCTAACGCCGCCGCTGAGTGAACATCGATGGGAACATGATGGTCGAGAAGCACTCGCTGCACGAGCGGGAACTTCCACACAATGGCAGCCATCAGGGGCGTCAGTCCCTTGTTGGGGCGACCAGCCAGATCCGCACCGCGAATTGTGGGGGCGGCGCCGGCTTCCAGCAGCACCTTCACCACCTCAGGATTTCCGCGCAAGGCCGCCGTGAGCAGTGGCGTTCTCTTGAAAGGCCCGGCATTGCTGTTGATCTCTGCGCCTTTGCTGCAAAGCACTTTGACGGTCTGGGCATAGTCACCGGCACTGGGTGTGGATCTTAGAATCTTCAGCGTTTCCCTGTCTGGAAACATCGCTTCGTCATCTGCCATGTCAGTCTCGTCCTCGGGCACGAAGATATCAACTTTCCATTCCGTCCGTGCGCAAGCTAGCGCCAGGCAGTGCAGAGGGGTCAATCCGACTGGATCGGCGGAACTGGGATCGGCTCCTTTGGCCAAGAAATCTTCAACCACTGCATAGGAGCCCGTTTGTGCAGCAAGGTGCAGCAGCGAACGGCCGCGAAAAGGCCTTTCCTCAAGGCTGGCGCCGTGCGCCGCCAAGGCTCGCAGCGCATTGGCTTTGTTGTGGATCAGGGCCATTCCAGCCGGTGTGACCGCCCATGCCGCCAACTTCTTATATTCCTCTTTCGTAAGATTGGAATCGTCGGCAGGAATGTCCGAGCGGTCGCTGATGGTCGTAGCGAACTTGAGAACGACAGCAATCATCTTCTCATTGTCGGTTTCGATGGCCGCAAGAAGCGGCTTACGACCGCATTTCCGGCAGGGATACCCATAGAAATCCCCGTAGCGCCTGGGATCTTCAAGTGTGCCTTCCCGGATCGCCGCACAGAGCGGCGACATGCAAGGAAGCGTCGGTACAGCAACGTTGTCACGATGCACCGCCTGCTTCGACTCCTGCGGGCGCATCTGCGGAGCGACGCCGCAGCCGGATGCGACTGCCAGGGCAATGATCGCGAAATTCTTATTCATGCCTTACCCCAATCGACCAGCCGTACGGCTGGGAGCGATGCGCCCGCTGCCAACTAAGAGCGGCCTGAGACTACAGTCCGCACATCGTGCGCAGGTGCTCGACCATGTACTTGAAGTTCTCCCACTTGGCGTCCGGCGGGATCAGGTGGTCGAAGCCGACGATGTACCCGCCTGCGGCCAGCATGCGGCTGGCGCGGTCGAGCTCGACATGCACTTCCTTCTTGCCCTTGGCCAGGGCGTTCTTGTCCAGCCCGCCCAGGATGCCCAGCTTGGGATAGAGCCTGCGGTACTCGCAGATGTCGTTGCCGGCCTGCACTTCGAATGGGAAGAACGCGTTGAGACCGTGCCGCATCATCAGCGGCACCAGCTCCTTCACGTCGCCGTCGGAGTCGACCGAGACGATCGCCACGCCGCGGCGCTTCGCGAAGGCCGCGATGCGGTCGTAGTGCGGCATCATGAACTCCTCGGTCATCTTCATCGAGATCAGCGAGCCCTGCTTGCCCGACATGTCTTCCCAGATGTGGATATGGTCGATCTGGATGTGCTCGGCCGCGGCTTCGTACATCGCCAACCAGAGGTCCACGTACGTCTTCATGATGTCATGCACCAGGTCGGGCATGTCGTAGAAGGCGATCAGCAGCTCCTCGGCGCCCATCATGTCGCGGGCAGTGCCGAAGACGCCCCAGCCGGGGTTGCCGATCTGAATGGGCAGGTCCTTCGTGGCCGCGTCTTTCGCCCAGGCGGCCACGCTGGCGGTGCGCAGGGCGATCTGCGGCTGGAGGCGCTCGGCCTTGTACTGGTTCCAGTCGTCCCAATTGCGCACGGGGTGGGCGACCCAGTCGGGCATGGACATGCCGTCGCGGCGATTGCGCGTCGTGATGCCTCGCCAGTCGATAGCCGTGATGAACTCGTCGGTCTCCGAGATCACCTTGTACTCGAAGTGCGGAAAGGGCCCGTACTCGACGGGGATGCCATGGAAGAACGGTTCGAAGCCGAAATACTCGAAGACATTCAGATCGGCGATGCCGGACTCTTTCTTCCAGCGATCGACCGTCTGCCCCCAGGGCCAGAACCCCAGCCAGCACGGAAATGGCGCCCGATCGGTCTTCTCGCACAGCAGCGTCTTGATGATGCGTTCGCGGTGGGTCATGGTCGCTCCTCTATGGCGTCAAGGCGACGGCCTTGGCCGGCCGGGGAAGATAGCAGATGCCCATGTCGCAGTCAAAGGGCAGATAGCAGGGAAGGGGGTTCAGGAGATCGGCGCGGACAAAGCTGGACGTTTTCGGCGTCGCCGGGCTCGCCTGTCCAGGGCCTCGCGGGCATAGGCGACCAGTTCGGCGGCCCGGCAGGGGGCGGTATGGCGTTCCAACACTCGCTGCCGGGCGCGGGCGGCCAGTCGCCGCCGGTCGGTCTCGCTGGTGGTGCGGAGGTGTTCGACCACGTCGTTGCTGCGCCGGGCGACCAGCAGCTCTTCGCCGGGGACAAAGAAGTCCTCCAGGCCGGGCCAATAGTCGCTGATGACCGCGGTCCCGCAGGCGGCGGCCTCGAACAACCGCACCGAGGGGCTCCAACCGGCGCGGCGCATCTGGCGGCGGGTGATGTTGAGGGCGTATCGCTGACGGTTGTAGAACGCCGCGTGCTTGTCGGGCGAGAGGTGCTCGATACGCTGGACGTTGCCGGGCCAGCGGATCTGCGGCGGGTACTGAGGCCCGGCGACGACGAATCGCCCCTGGTCCCACGCCCGTGCCGGTCGGCAGAGCAGTCGCTCCAGCGCCGGTTGGCGGTCGAGGCTGTACGTGCCGAGGTACGCCAGGTCCCATCGCGGTCGGCAGGGACGCGGGCGGTAGAGGGTTTCGTCGACGCAGCAATAGAGCGGCCGCGCCGCGGGGCTGCCCCAGTGCTGTTCCAGTCGCGTCAGAGTCGGTCCGCCGGTGAAGGAGAGGTACAGGTCGTAGCGGGGGATCTGCCGCGGCGAGAGGTATTCGCACCGGTCGCCGGCCAGCAGGTCCAGCGTCACGGGGGTGTCGAGATCGTAAAACGCCGTCGCGCCTCGGGCGGTGCGCAAGACCCATTGGCCCACCGAGGCGCCGCGGGGCACGTAGGAGCCGACGATCGCCAGGTCGCTGTCAGCGAGTTCCGCGGCGAACCGGTCGCGCAGATCGTCCAGGCTGCGGTAGAGTTGCGTGCGCCCGAAGGGCGGATTCGGCATGTCGCGATTGGCGGCGTACCAGGGCACGTCGCGCTCGAGGAAGAGCACGTCGTGCCCCTCGGCCGCCAGGCAACGCATCAGACCGCGAAAGTTCGTGGCATGCCCGTTGCCCCAGGAACTGGTGACCGACAGACCCAGGATCGTGATCTTGAGCTTCATGCCGGGGCGCCTTTGTCGCTGGAGGTCGCAGTGGCCGCCGCGCGTGTGCGTGCCGGGGCGGGTTTCTCCTGCCGCCGCCGCGGGGCCCGTCCGTTGCCCTGGCGGGGCGGTCGTCCGATCGAGTGGTACTCGATCCCCTCGGCGGCGACGCATGCGGGATCGAACATGTTGCGTCCGTCGAAGATGATCGGCGTCCGCAGGTGTCGGCGGAGCAGGGCGAAATCGGGTTTGAGGAACTCCTGCCATTCGGTGCAGATGACCAGGGCGTCGGCGCGCGTGACGACTTCGTAGAGGTTGTCGGCGAAGAGCATCCGGGGTTCATCGCCCATGGCGGCCTTGGCGTTGGCCTCGGCGACGGGGTCGTAGCATTGCACATGCGCTCCGGCGCGCAGGAGCATGCGGGCGGTCTGCAGCGCGGGGGCCTGTCGCACGTCGTCGGTCTGAGGTTTGAAGGCCAGCCCCCACATCGCCAGGCGTTTTCCGCGGAGATTGCGTCCCATGCGGGCGAAGATGATCTCGGCCAGCACGCTTTTCTGGCGTTCATTGCGGCGGTGAACGCTGGTGAGGATTTCGGCCTTGGCCCCGGCGGCGCGGGCGACCTGGATCAGGGCCTGGACGTCCTTGGGAAAGCAACTGCCCCCGTACCCGATACCGGGCTTGAGGAACTCGCGCCCGATTCGGTGGTCGCGCCCCATACCCTCGCACACGTCGCCGACGTCCACGCCGGTGTGCGAGCAGATGTCGGCGATCTCGTTGATGTAGCTGATGCGCGTCGCCAGGAACGCGTTGGAAGCGTACTTGACCATCTCCGCCGCCGGGCGCGACAGGGTCAGGATCGCCTCGCCGGGCACCAGCGTGCGGTAAAGCCTGCGCAGGACCGCGGCCACGCGCGGTTTGTCGCAGCCGATCACCACGCGGTCGGGGTGCAGGAAGTCTTCGACGGCCGCTCCCTCGCGCAGAAACTCGGGGTTCGACACGACCTCCATCTTCACCTTCGTGAGGCGTTCGATCTGCTGCTGCACGGCCAGCCCGGTCCCGACGGGCACGGTGGACTTGATGACCACGATCTTGCTCGAGCGGGCGCAGGCGGCGATATCGGCGGCGGCCTGCATCACCGCCGACAGGTCCGCCTGCCCGTTCTCACGCGGCGGCGTGCCTACCGCCATGAAGACGACGCGCCCGTGGCGGATGGCGGCCGCCGAATCGTCGGTGAACGACAGGCAGCCGCTATCGAGTCCGGCGCGGAGCAGTTCGGCCAGACCCGGTTCGTAGAAACAGCTTCGGGCCTGCCGCAGCATGCGGATCTTGTCGCTGTCGATGTCGAGCCCGACGACGCGATGTCCGGCCTTGGCGAAACACGCCGCCGCTACCAGCCCCACGTACCCGGTGCCGATCACGGTGATCTTCATGGTCTGCCTCCCGCAATCACCGGCGCGCTTTCCTTCAGGACGCTCTGGAAATAGGCCGCCGTGGCCGCCAGACCCTCTTCGCGCTGGACGCGCGGCTGCCAGAGCAGCACCTTCTGGGCCAGCGAGATGTCGGGCCGGCGCTGGCGCGGGTCGTCGTCGGGAATGGGGGTGAAGACGATCTCGCTGCCGCTGTCGAGCAGGGCGATGATCTCGTGCGCCAGTTCGAGGATCGTCACCTCGTTGGGATTTCCGATGTTCACCGGACCGGTGTAGTCGGTCGCCACCAGGCGCAGCAGACCGTCGACCTGGTCGTCGATGTAGCAAAAGCTGCGCGTCTGGCTGCCGTCGCCCTGCACGGTGAGCGTCTGGCCGGCCAGCGCCTGGACGATGAACGTGCTGACGACGCGCCCGTCGTCGGCGCGCATGCGCGGACCGTACGTGTTGAAGATGCGCGCCAGCCGCGTCGGGATGGCGTATCGGCGGTGGTACGCCATGATCAGCGCCTCGGCGAAACGCTTGCCCTCGTCATAGACGCTGCGCGAGCCGATCGGGTTGACGTGCCCCCAGTACCCCTCCTGCTGGGGGTGCTCCTGCGGGTCGCCGTAGACTTCGCTGGTCGAGGTGTGCAGGAACACCGTCTTCTTCCGCCGCGCCAACTCCAGCATGTTGCGAACCCCGCGGCTGCACACGTCCAGGATCTCCACCCCCAGCGGGCCGAAGTCCACCGGGCTGGCCGGGCACGCCAGGTCGCAGATCAGGTCCAGCGATCCCGGAACGTCCAGCGGCGACGTGATGTCGTGATGGATGAACTCGAACCCGTCATGCTCGCTGAGCCACTCGATGTTCCCGTGGCTGCCGGTGCAGAAGTTGTCCACGCCGATGACGCTATGGCCTTGCTCGAGGTACCGTCTGGCCAGATGACAGCCGATAAACCCCGCCGCCCCGCTGATGAGAACCTTCATGATCTAACCCCCCTTGCTATATAGCCGCTGAGGTCGCCTTCACGCATGCACCGGCGAGGCCGTCGCGGCCGCCCCGCGCAGCAGCTTGTCCAGCACGGCGGCGCGGTGCTGGTAGGTGTGCTGGGCTCGCACGCGCTCCAATGCGGCGTTGCCGATCTGCCGCGCCGCCTCCGGCGTGAGCGATTCGACCCATTGGGCCACTTCCTGTCCGTCGCGGGCAACGAGGATCTCCTTGCCCGGTTCGAAGAAGTGGTCGATGCCTTCCCAGTCGTCGCTGATCAGGCACGCCGCGGCGCCGGCGGCTTCGAAGACCCGCGTCGCCGGCGAGTAGCCGTACGCCGCCATGCTCTGACGGCTGATGTTGAGCACGGCGGTGGCCGAGCAGTTGACGGCATTGTGATCGCGCGTGTACACGTGGGCGAGGCGTCGGACGTTGGTCGGCATGGGCTTGTCGTGCCATCCGCTGCCGCCGATCAGGAACGTGCGCTGCGGGAGCATCGCCGCGGGGCGCAGGAAGAACTCCTCCACCCGCGCCTCGCGGTCGGGAAGGCGGTTGCCGATGAAGCTCAGATCGGCGGCGTACTGCTGCTGCCGCTGCGTCGGGTGGTGCGTCTGCAGGTCGACGCCGTTGTAGATCGCCGCGCAGCGCCGGGCGCCCCAGCGCCGGTACGCCCGCGCGACCGGTTCGCCCCCGCCGTAGGTCAGGATCAGATCATAGCGCCCGATCAACGTGGCGAACGGATCGTCCCCGTCGGCTTCGAGGCGGTCGAGCGTCGCCGGGGCGTCGACGTCCCAGAAGATCTTCATCGCCGTGGTGCGCAGGTCCGGCACGGCCGCCTCGAGCAGGTCGTCGAACGCGCCCACGCCGCTGGCCTTAATGATCACGTCGGCGCTGCGCGCCTCGTCCAGGCAGCGCCGCACTGCCGATTCGTCGACGGATGAATACACCACCACGCGCGCCCATGAAGGGTCGGGGATGTCGCGGTGCTGCTGGCGGTCCAGCGCATCCGATTCGTAAAACGTCGTGCGGTGGCCGTACTGGTTCAGGGCCTTGATGATCCCGCGGTAGTACGTGGCGGCCCCGTTCCAGTAGGCCGAAACCAGGCTCGATCCGAACATTGCAGTGCCCAGCGACTTCATGATGCCACCTCGGCCAGTCCGCAGCCGGCGGTGCGACCGGCGCTGTCCTTGAGACTGTTGTAGATGTCGAGCAGTTCGTCCACGCGGTGGGCGCAGGTGTGACGCGCGAGGATGGTCGCGCGGCCGTGGGCGGCCAGGGCGGCGGCCAGAGCCTTGTCTGACAGCAGCAGGCGCATCGCCCGCGTCATCTCCCGCCCGTCGGCGACGCCGAGATAATCCTCCCTGCCGTGAAAGAGATTTTCGGTGTCGCGCCACGGGGCGCAGATCAGCGGCAGGCCGCACGCCAGGGCCTCGAAGACGCGGATGGTCGGGATGCCCGGCAGGGCGGCGGCGTACGGGCGGCGGGGGATGTGTACCGTCATGCGGTAACGTGCCATCACGCGCGGGGCCTCGAAGTTGGGCAGGTACCCGCCATACTGGATCCCCGCCCGCTCCAGCGCCGCCAGCGCCTGCGAAGGGTACCGCACGCCGTAGACCTTCGCCCGCAGACCCAGCGACTGCACCGGACCGAGCAGAAACTCCATCAACTCGGCCGTGCGCTCGTCGTCGCCCCAGTTGCCGATCCAGACCAGGTCGCCCAGCAGGCGCGGCGGTTGCCGCGGCGGGTGGAACAGTCTCACGTCGGCGGCTTCATGCCAGACCCACGCGCGGTCGGTCCAGCGGCGGCGCAGGTACAGGTCGCGGATGACGCGCCCGAACGCCAGCACGCCGTCGTAGTTGGACAGGTCCAGTTGCGCCAGGGCGTCGCGGTCGGAGGCGGCGCGGTGGTGCGTGTCGTGAAACAGCAGGCGAAAGTTCCCGCCGCGGCGAAGACGCCCCAGGGCGGCTATCAGTTCCGGATCGTTCCACTCATGCACGATGACCAGGTCGGCCCCGTCGACCAGCGCGGCGGCGCGCCGCACGACGTTGCCGCGGCGATAGCGCGTGCTCTTGAGCGTCGGATAGGCGGCGCGCATGGCCGCCACGGCCGCCGGACCGGCGTCAGCGAGCAGGTTCGCCAGGCTCCAGTTATCCGCCGGCTCGCAGACGCGCACGCGGTGTCCGCGCGAGATCAGCTCGGCCGCAACGCCTCTGAGAAAATGCGCGTTGCCGTGATTCCAGTCCGACAGCAGTGAATGATAAAACATCACAATACGCATGAGTGCTCCTGGTGGCTGGGGACGCAGACCAGGCGCCCCTGCAGCAGGCGGCGGTACAACGCCAGGTACGACAGCGCCATGCGGACGGCCGTGAATCGCCGCGCCCTCGCCCGCGCCAGGCGCGACAGCGTCACGCGCAGCGGCTCTTCTCCCAGAACGCGGTCGATGGCATAGGCCAGGGCAGTGTCGTCGGCCGGCGGCACGAAAATGGCCGATTGCCCCCAGACCTCGCGCAGCGAGCGGATGTCGCCCAGGATCAGCGCACAGCCGCGCATCGCCGCCTCCAGGGCCGTCAGACCGAACGGCTCGTACCGGGCGGGCAAGACATAGACCGCCGCGCGGGCCATCCACGACAGCAGGTCGGTTCGATCGAGTGGCCCCAGGCACCGCACGCCGTCGACGCGCCCGTCGCGCGTGGCGGCGGGGTGATCGACCGCTCCGGCCAGGTACACCGGCCAGGTCAG
This sequence comes from Planctomycetaceae bacterium, assembly GCA_039680605.1. Classification (NCBI taxonomy): domain Bacteria; kingdom Pseudomonadati; phylum Planctomycetota; class Planctomycetia; order Planctomycetales; family Planctomycetaceae; species Planctomycetaceae bacterium. The sequence continues at coordinate 185,852 of JBDKTA010000044.1, forward strand.
CATGCTGGCGGCCTTGGCCAGGGCGGCGGCGTTCTTGGCTTCGTCCCACAATCGCCCGGCCGAAAGGGCCAGCAGTTCCTTGCCGGCGTCGCCGGCGACCGCGCCATCGGCGGCCAGACCGTTATAGATGACCCTGGCCGGCGGCAGGGGCCCGTAGTGGCGGCGGAGCTGCGAGAGCATCGTCAGCGTGGGGGCTACCAGCACGTCGGCGGCTTGCACGCCCTGTCGCACTTTTTCGGCGTAGTCGCGCCAGCGGGCAGGGGCGGGTTGACCTTTGACCGCCTGCCACCACGACAGCACGCACGAGTGCCCGACGACGACGACGGGCCTCTGCCAGGGCAGCGAGGTGTTGCAGTAGTGGTTGAGGTGTACCACGTCCGGGGCGGTCTGGGCTGCGACGCCCAGCAGCCACTGCCCGCAGCGCTCGACGTCGTCCCACGGGTCGTCCATCCACTCGAGCTTGAACTGCCTGCATCGCAGTCGCACGCCCTTGATCGCCGCGGCGGATTCCTGCGCGGCGGTGGGGGGCGGGCCCATCGCGGCCAGCACCACCTCGTGCCCGCGAGCGGCGAACTGAGCGGACAGTTCGATACTGTAGGTCCAGACGCCGCCGACGGTGTCGGTGCTCATCAGGATTCGCATCGGGTCCTCCTCACTGATCCTTCATCATCACCAGCGCCTTGACGAATCCGTCACTGTGCTGGGCCGCCAGCGACAACGCCTCGCCCAGGCTCGACAGCGGAAACACGTGCGTCAGCAGGGGCGTCACGTCCAGCTTGCCCTGCTGCAGCAGGGCCACCGCCTTGCGGATGCCGGCGACTGAAACCTCCACCTGACGCTCATGGGCGTTGATGACGTCCAACCCGCGCCAGTTCCATAACTGCATGTTCACCTGCCGCGGACCGTCCTGGTGATACCCCGCCACCACCAGCCGCCCGCGGACGCCCGTCAGCTCGCCCGCCAGGTCCAGCGGCCACTGGTATCCCGCGGCCTCGATCGTCACGTCGCAGAAGCGCCCGCCGGTGAGGTCCTTGACGCGTTCGATGATCGTGGCGTGGTCGAGCATGGGTACCACTTCGGCGGCTCCCATCTGGCGCGCCAGATCGAGCGAGAACTCGCGCCTCGCGACGGCGATTACGCGGGCGCCGTGCATCGACGCCAGCCGCACCATCAGCGCCCCGAGGAACCCCACGCCGATCACCGCCACCGTCTGGCCGGCCTGAATGCCGCAGCGGTCGAAGATCGTCATCGCGCAGCCCAGGGGTTCGCCGGGGACAGGCATATGATCAAGCTGCCTGGGCAGCGGCACCACCTTTTCGTGATCCGCCACGTCGTACTGCGCATAGGCATGATCGCTGAGCATCGCCACGCGTTGACCGACGGCCAACGCGTCCGCGCTGCTTCCCAGAGAGACGATCGTGCCCCAGCCCTCGTGCCCGAGTTGTCCGGGCTGCATCGGATAATTGAACCAGGGCCGCCCCAGCCACGGCGGCAGATTGGACGCGCAAACGCCGCAACCCTCCAGCCGCACGAGTACCTGACCGGCATCGGGTTTGGGAACCGTCACCTGCTGCAGTTCGACCTTGCCCGGGCTCTGGATCACGGCAGCCATCATCACCGCCGGAACCGGCGCCGGCGAGCGGGTGCCGCGGGGTGGGCTCTGTGTGCGGGTCATCATGAGGCCCTTTCTGAAGCGACAGCGACACTCTCGATCCTGGCGGCGCGCCGCCTCGCGCGCTGGGCGGCGGCCAGCCAGCGGTATAATTTTGTAAGGCCTCTCTCGACGCCGACGGTCGGCTGCCATCCAGTGGCGGCTGTGAATGAGGAAATATCCGACACGTAAAGGCGCTGATCGCCGAGGCGCCAGTAGTGGTAGTCGAGCTGCGGCGCCTGCCCGTGCAGGCGGCCGATCATCTCGATCACCTCCAGCAGGCTGACGGTGTTGGTCGCGCCGCCGCCGATGTTGAAGGCCCTGCCGGACAGGCGATCGATGTCCCCTTGGGCCGCCAGCATCGCCGCGACCAGGTCATCCACATAGAGCACGTCGCGCACCTGTTTGCCGTCGCCGTAAATATGCAGCCGGCGGTTGTTGAGCGTCGTGAGCAGAAAATGCGCCAACCAGCCCTGGTCCTCGTTGCCCATCTGGTGCGGACCGTAAATGCAGCTCATGCGGAAGACCACCGTCGCAAGACCGAAGGAGCGGGCGTAGTCCAGCACATACTGGTCGGCGGCGCCTTTGCTGCAGCCGTAGGGGCTGTAGAAGTTCAGCGGCTGATCCTCGCTGACGCCGCGGCGGCGCTGCGGGTTAAGGGGCGCGTAGCGCGTGCCCGCCGCCACCAGGGCCATGTCTTCCAGGCTTCCGTAAACTTTATTGGTGGAGGTATACAGCAGCGGCGGAGGGTTGTCGCAGGAACGGATGGCTTCTAAGATATTCATCGTGCCGACGACATTGACGTCCATGTCCTGGCGCGGTTGATCGAGGCTGCTGGTGACGGCCACCTGGGCGGCCAGGTGGTAGACCGCGCGGCACTGGCGCACGAGGCGCTGCATGGCGTAGGCGTCTCGCACGTCGGCCAGTTCGACCTGCACGTCCTGTCCGTGGCGGCGGCGCAGCCAGGTGAGGTTGCCTTCGACCCCGTGGCGCGAAAGGTTGTCGACCAGCAGCACGCGGTTGCCCTGGCGCAGCAGGGCATCGGCCAGGTTCGTGCCGATGAACCCCGCCCCCCCGGTGATCAGGACGGGGCGGTTCTTGCGCCGGCCGCCGTTGAACGACGCCCTCTCGGTCAACCACGTGTGACGCCGCAGACCCGACAGACCCTGGTTCGCCAGCAGGCGGTACAGCAGCTTGGGTTCGCCATAGGGGTCCTTGAGACCGAAGAAGTACTCGCGGTCGTCCATGTGGAACCCCTGCGGCGTGGCCGCCTCGGGGTGAAGGTCGTGCAGGGAGTACCAGTAAACCCGCTGGGCCGGCGCCGCCAGCGCCAGGAAGAACTGGCGCAACTGCTCGCGATGCTCGTGCCGCCAGGCGGGGAACCCCGTCTCGGTTATCCAGATCTGGGCCTTATTCTTGTGCTTGTCCAGTACGCGCTGCACTGAGTCGATGCCGTCCTGCCACCCATGCCAGACATAGTCGAAGCTGGCCGGAAACCCGTGGACGCCCACGACGTCAATGTGCTCCATCACCCCGCGATCGAAGATCATCTCCAGCCAGTTGGCGTCGATCGGGCTCATCCCGCCCAGGACCGTCTTCTTGCCCCGTCGGCGCGCCCAGTACGCCGCAGACCCGATCGTCTGGCCCAGCAGCGTCGCGTCGGGGTCCTGCGTCATGTCCCAGTAGGCGGTGCTGTTGGGCTCGTTCCACAACTCGACGTACTCGAAGTAGCGGCCGTACCGCGTGATCATCACGTCGATGAAATCGGCATAGGCCTTGGGACGCCGCGGAGGGCTGGTGATGTCGGCCTTGCGACCGCACGACGGCGGGGTGAACACGAAACAGGGCATGAGGCTGCAGTCTTTGCCCAGGGCGGGGATGAGAAAGTCGAACCAGTCCGGACCTTCCGGAAGCATCCAGTCGGCCCAGGAGATGCCGGTGCGGATGTGATGGACGCCCAGGGCCTTGAGGTCGGCCAGGGCCTGGCCCACCCTCTGCCGCTCGCCGACGCGAAACCACTCGACGACGCCGAGCCGGTTGCTCTGTAAAGCGGCGTTTGTCAGCGTTGACAAATCCTGCATTTCCCCGTTTCCGTTGCCGGACTTAGAGTGGTTGCCTTTCATATCGTCAGCCCCCGCTGGGCCAGCTCGCTGCGCATGGCCTCGACGTTGTCCTGCGCGGCCTGAGTGCTCAGCCACTGGGCCAGTTCCTCCAGGCCCTGGTCCAGGGCGACCTGCGGGCGGTAGCCCAGCACGTCGGTGGCCAGCGAGATATCGGCAAAGCAGTGTCGCACGTCTCCGACGCGGTATTGCCCGGTGATCTGGGGGGCGATGTCGGGCCGCCCTGTCGCTTCGGCCATGCGCGCCGCGGCCTCGGTGACGGTGTACTGTCGCCCGCTGGCGATGTTGAACGTCATGCCCGCCGCCCGCGGCGATTCCAGCGCCAACCGGCTGGCGCGGGCCACGTCGTGGATGCTCACGAAGTCGCGCTGCTGCAGGCCGTCTTCAAAGATCAGCGGCGCCTTGCCGTTGAGCAGCCGCGAGGCGAAGATCGCCAGTACGCCGGTATAAGGATTGGACAGCGCCTGCCTCGGCCCGTAGGTGTTGAAGAACCGCAGCGCCACCGCCTCGAATCCGTACGCCTGAGCGACGATCAGGCACATGCGCTCCTGGTCGTACTTGTTGACGGCGTAGACGCTGTTGAGGGCGGGGGTTTTGGCCTCGTCGGTCGGCACGGGCGTGAGCGCCTGACCGTCGCCTTGGGAGTCGAAGAGTTCCCACCGCCCCTGGCGCAGTTGCTCGAGCGTGCGCGAGCAGTCGGACCGCCGCCGCCCCGTCGGCGTGATGTAGAGCCCCTCGCCGTAGATGCTCATGCTCGATGCCACGATCAACCGCTCAACCGGCGCCTGCGCCAGCGCCTCGAGCAGTACCGCCGTGCCGCGAATGTTCGTGTCGACGTACTGCTCGATCTGGTACATGCTCTGGCCGACGCCGACGATGGCGGCGAAATGGAAGACCGCGTCGACGCCCTCGAGGGCGCGGCGAACGGCCGCCGCGTCGCGCACGTCGCCGACGATGAGGTCGACCTCACGCGAAAGGTAGTCCGGTCGGGCGCCGCCATGCACCTGCGGCACGAGACTGTCCAGCGCCCGCACGGCGTATCCGCTGCGCAGCAACTCGTCGGCCACGTGCGAACCGATAAAACCCGCTCCCCCGGTAATCAGCACTGTCTTGCCGGCCATGCTCCCCCCTTGCGCGGCGCGTGAGGCGCCGCCGCTGCGCCCGGCGATGACGCCGTCTTAGCGGATGTCGGCCGTCTCGCGCTTTACAAACTTCGAGAACCGGCTGATCTCCCCCTCGCTGGTGCGGTCCTGATAGACAAAGGCCAGGTCCGCCTGGTCGAACTTGCGGAAGAACTCGTCCCACGAGATGCGGCGCAGGCTCTCGCCGCCGCTGTAGCCGGGAAAGTCGATCCGCAGAACACCGGCCTCGCCGCCTTCTTCGGTGGTCTCGACCGTGGCGGGAAATCCGCCGCGCTCTTCAACCCACTGGCGAATGTCATCGTGGTCCGTCGTGGTGTGTGAACTCTTGCTGCTCATGGTAACCCCCTTTGGCGAATTATATGCAAGGGTCGGCGGCGCCGCCTGCGGCCGCGCCGTCATTGTTTCTTCTTCACCGCCTCGACCAGTTCAGACTTGCTCATCGTGCTGCGTCCTTTGATGTCCAGGTCGCGGGCCTTGTTGTAGAGTTCGGCCTTGGTGCGATCCTCCAGGCCCTGTCTGGGATTGCCCGTTCCCTGGGTGCGTTTGTTGGGCGTTCGCCCTTCCTGCCGCCGTTCCTTATTGACGGTTCTGGCGGCGATCTGCTTGGCGCGTGTTTCGCCGCGCCCGCGATCGAGCGAGCTTTCCTTGATGTGTTCGTACTGGCGCCGGTCTTTGTCGGTCCACTTGCCCATGGTGTTCCTCCTTAAGAATGCACATGGGAATCATAGACGGTCGCTAACCGAACAGCAGCACGCCCTTGATATATCCGCCCGGGCGGGCGACGGAGAGCTCCATTGCTTCCTGCACGCGCTCAACCTGATGGCGGTGCGTGATCAGAGGCGCCATGTCGAACACGCCGCGCTCCAGCAGCGTCAGCGCGCGGGCCATCGAGTTGATGTTGTGGTCGGTCCCGATCCCCGGGGCGCTGTTGAGCACCGTCAACCCCTTGATGTGCCAGACGCCCAGGTCCAGCTCGCGCGGTTCGTGGTGCCAGGCGAAAATCGACAACCGCCCGCCCGTGCGGCAGAAGTCGCCGGCCGAGCGGATCGCCGCCGGCGCCGCGGCCGCCTCGACCACCAGGTCGAACTGCCCGTCGCGGAGCGCCGCCAGACGCGCGTCGCCGGCCGGGGTGCCGATCTGGATCGTCTCGGTGGCCCCGAACGACCGGGCCAGTTCGCAGTTGGCCGCTTTAAGGTCGGCCACCACCAGTTCGCCCAGCGGATACCGCGCCAAGCCCTGAACATTGAGCAGGCCCATATAGCCCGCCCCCAGCACCAGCACCCGGTCGCCCGGCGTGATGGTGTAGCTGTACAGCGCGCTGACGACGCAGGCGGCCGGCTCGACAATGTATACCGACGGGTCCGCCGGCGGTCGCACGAAGCGGTTGGCGTGTGCGGCCGTCAGATTCTGGTGCGAACTCCAGCCGAAGCAGTTGACGTAGTCGCCCTCGACGAAGCCCTTGACGCCGGCGGGCACTTTCGTCACCACACCCACGCCCTCGTGCCCGATCGCCCGCGGATAGTGCGTGTGCTGCCTGCCGTCAAACAGGCTCGTGTCGCCCATGCAGATTCCATTGGCCAGGCACTGCACCTGGATCTGATCGCCCGCCGGATCGGGGCAGTCCCACTCGCGTAACTCGCACTTGCCCGGGGCCGTGAAGAACACCGCTAATGATTTCACGCATCGCTCCTGGAGGAATACCGGCGTCATTTTTACGGGGCGCGTGGGCGGGAGGTTCTGCAATATTCGTGCGCCCCTGGCGCGATTTCCTGACGGTTGCCCCGCGGCGGCGTTGGGGCTAGAATCGGCCTTCGTGCCAACCACGATCATAGAAGCGCGCGACCTGGCCAAGCGGTTCGGCGACGTGCAGGCCGTCGCCGGCGTCGACTTCGACGTCGCTGAGGGCGAGGTCTTCGGATTCCTCGGGCCCAACGGCGCCGGCAAGACCACCACCATCAACATGCTCACCGGTCTGGCCAGACCCACCGCCGGCACGATCCGCATCGCCGGGGTCGACTGCTCGAACAATCGCAAAGCCGCCCAGCATCTGATGGGCATCGTGCCCGACGAGAGCAACCTCTATCCCGAGCTGACCGGGTACCAGAACCTCTGCTTCTGCGGGGCCCTGTACGGCATGACCGGCCCCGCACGCCAGCGGCGGGCGAGGGAGCTCCTGGAGCGATTCGGCCTGGCCGACGTCGCCGATCGCAGCTTCGCCGCGTATTCCAAGGGCATGAAGCGAAAACTCACCATCGCCGCGGGCATCATCCATCAACCGCAGATCCTCTTCCTGGACGAACCGACCACCGGAATCGACGTCGCCAGCGCCCGCCAGATCCGCCAGCTCCTGGCCGACCTCAATGCCGCCGGAACCACGATCTTCCTCACCACGCATTACATCGAAGAGGCCCAACGACTCTGCGGCCGCATCGCCTTCATCGTCAAAGGACGCGTCGTCCGCACCGACACCGTGGCCAACCTGATGGCTCAAGCGGACGGTCGCCACGTGGTGCATGTCGCCGTCTCCAACAGCGCCGCCGACCTGTGCGAGGCGATCGCCCGGGAGTTTCCCGCCCTGGCGTGCCGGTCGGCCGGGCAGGGAGGCATCCGCGTCGAGTCGCCCCAGCCCGTGCGCGTCGGGCCGCTGGTGCGATTCCTCGAAGACCGCGGGGCGGAAGTCGCCGAGGCCCGCAAGGTTCAGCCCTCGCTCGAAGACGTCTTCGTCGCCGTCACGGGCATCGAGGCCGACGCAATGAAACGCGAGAAGGAGAAAGCGGGGGCGTCGTCATGAAGGCCTGGATCGCGTTCTGGAACATCATGCTCAAGGACCTGCGGACCTACTACCTCAAGCCGCCCAATATCAGTTGGGGGCTCATCTTTCCCCTGGCCTGGACGGGCATGTTCTTCATCCGCTCCGGCGCCGGCCTCGGGAGCATCCCCGCACTCCTGCCCGGCGTGATGGCCGTCTCGGTGCTGTTCGGCACGACCAGCCTGTTGGCCGTGACCGTCACCTTCGAAAAGAAAGGCCGATCTTTCGACCGCCTGCTGCTGGCGCCGGTGTCGCTGGAGCTGTTGATGCTGGCCAAGACTTCCGGGGCGATTCTCTTCGGTCTGGCCAACGCCTTCGTTCCCGTCGCCATCGCCGCGTTCCTGGCCGACCTTTCGGGCGTGCAGTGGGGCATGCTCATTCCTGCCGTGGCACTGATCGCCATCAGCTCGACGTTCCTGGGACTCTTCGTCGCGGTGTCCGTCAAAGAGGTCTTCGAAGCCCAGTCGTTCTCGAACTTCTTCCGGTTCCCGATGCTCTTCCTGTGCGGGCTGTTCTTTCCCATCGAGCAGTTGCCACTCTGGCTCAAACCGCTCTCATACGCTTTGCCGCTGACCTACGGGGCCGACATCCTCCACGCGGCGATCCACCGCCCGCCCAACATGCCCCTGGCGTTGGATTTCGGCGTGCTGGCGGCCTTCTGCGCCGCCCTGTTCGCGATGAGCCTCAAGAACATCCGCCGCAAGTGGATTCTCTAGGACGCCGCCCGCTGTGAGTCGCCACGATTCGCCGCTTGCGGATTGGCGATTTCGGGTGCGCGAGCTTCCTATTTTGGGGACCTGCAGAGCACCATCTGACGAGGGCGGTACCGGAAACCTATATTACATGCCCCACAATTGCCCGTTCCTTGTCAGTCTTGGGCATACCATAAACACTTATTAATCAAAGACTTAACACATTACGCCGCCTCGGTCGGCGTCAGGGCAGACAAGGTCGCCGCCCCTGCCGCTTGCGGCTTGGCAGTTATCTTTCCCCGAACCTCCAGACTTCCCCCGCCCATGCGTGTCCGAACAGAGAATCTTTCCCCTCCGGCGAGATTGTTTGACAACCGCGCCGCAAGTGTTAGCATGAAACGCGCCTGCTCCGGCGGATTGTCGGAGAGGATTCTCGTCTTAGTCTGGGCTGTCAACCGGCGCGGGCAATGGGTCCGCGGCGGATCGAAAAATCTCTTGAGGAGAGACCCATGAAATCGGCACGATGGTTGTTCGTTGTAGTGGCGGTGGCGGCTTTGGCGGCCGGCGGATGCAAGGATAAGTCCAGCACCACCACGCCCTCCGGCGGCACAGAGGCCAAGCCCGCCGCAAAGGCGGCACCCAAGGCCAGCGTGAATCTGGATACGCCCAAGGCCACCCTGGAGAGCCTGGACAAGGCCGTGCGGGCGATGGACGTCGACGCCATCACAGCCTGCGCCGCCCCGGAGTACCAGAAGCCCGTGGGCGTCATGATGGCTACGCTGAAAGATATTCAGGCCAAAGAGGCCTCGGCCCGTAAAGCCGTCACCGAGAAGTTCGGCAAAGAAGCGGCCGATGCAACCTTCCAGAACAGCATGTCCGCATCCGACACCCCGCTGAAGGGCGCCATGGAAAACGGCAAGGTTAATTGGGAAAAGGTCGTGATCAAGACCGAAGGCGACGCCGCCACCGTCGAGATCGCCGGCAAGGCCGACGACGACCTTAACATGAAGAAGATCGGCGGCAAGTGGTACGTCGTGCCCAATGAGCCCGCCGCCGAGATGGCCAAAAAGGCCGAACAGGCCAAAGCCATGATGAGCAAGATGGGCGAAGCCTACGCCAGCTTTGAAAAGCAGGTCCGCGACGGCAAGGTCGAAAAAGACAAGCTCGGCGACACGCTCGCCGGTGAGATGATGAAAACCATGACTCCCCCCGCCGCCCCAGGCGCCCCCGCCGCCCCGGCCACCCCTGACGCTCCGGCCATGCCCGCCGCCCCGGCCACCCCTGATGCTCCGGCCGCGGCTCCCGAGGAATAATCCCAGCAGTTGAAAAGACACCCCGCGTGGCGAGGGCAGACCGCCCCCGCCACGCGGTTTTTGTTTGGGATTTCATTGCGGAGAATCTGGCGCTGCGCTCGGCTGCGGCATTACAGAGAGCATACAACCCGATCCGCCGGTGCTTGATCGGTCACGATGTCTGTGGTAGCGTCCGCGCACGGCAGGCGGGCGGCCTCCTGCTATGGACCTTTTCTCAGGAGATTAGCACATGGTGCGTATCGGACTGGGGGTTGCTGTGGTCGGGGTGGCGGTGCTGGCAGTGGGCTACAGCCAGTACAAGAGCAGTAAAGGGGCCAGCACCGAGCCGGTTCGGGTGACGCTGGAGGAACTGGAGGCGGGGACCGCCCCGCCCAGCGCGCATCTGAAACTTGGTCCGCACGTGCGGCTGTATCCACTATGCGTGTATTCCTATGAGTTTCAGCCTGGCGGCCCTGGACCCAAGACCAAGGTGAACTACATCTTCTATCCCGTTGTCTCGCAGAATCATCCGTATCTCAAGCTGTTGGCCCAAGGCGCCGAGAATGCCCAGCTCAAGTCCTTCGCGGTGCTGGTCAAGACCGACAGTTTCAGGAGCGTCGGGGCGATCCCGAATTATGACGCCGAAAGTCCCTCGCTGCAGGGGCTGGTGGTCAACACCCTGCTCTCCGATGATGACCGCAGGGCTATTCGGGATGTCTGGAAACTCGACGAGTCGAAGCTGGTGATCCTGGCGGAGGGGCGCAAACCCGCGTACAAGTGGCTGATGGGTGGCGGAATCGCGGCGATCGCCTTGGGAGTGCTGCTGATCCTGGTCAAGCTCTTCAAAGGCCATGGCGACGCCTTCCCGACTCTTGAGACTCCGTCCATGGATTAACCACCCGCGGCCATCCCTCAGCGCTCGAACCTGCTCGGGCCAGTGTGGCGAGACGGCAGCGTCTTCTTCAGCCAGCGCTGGACGGATAGCGGGTATCGCTGGCAGACGCGCTGGAGTATTGCGGCGTCGAGCGTCTCCAGGTTGCGGAGGGTCACCAGGGTCTGCGGCAGCAGGCCCTGGCGCAGCGTGAGGCAGACGAAGTCGCACAGGGCCTGCTCGGGCGGGGCGACCACGCCGGCGGCGGGGGGGGTATAGAGGGCGCGGTTGACGCAGACGAAGACCAGGCGGCCCAGCGGCGTGGTCCTGACGCGCGAGCGGTTGTGGCGGCGGGTAGTGAAGCACGTGATCTCGCGCACCGCCTGCGTCACCAGGCCGTAGCGATGCAGGGCGTACAGGCCGGTGATGTAGGCATTCGAGTCAAGCGTCGCCAGCAGCGCGTCAACCGTCACGTCCGCGCCCAGACCGTAGCGGCCCGCGGCGTAGCGCACCATCCGCCCATCCTTGACCAGGCGGGTAACCGTCGTCCGCAAGACCGGCAGCGAACAGCCGGCCGCGTTGGCCAACTCGGTGGCGGTAAAGACCGTCTTGCCATGCATCCGCCGCTGCGATTCCAGATATTCCTGCAGGCGACGCCAGGTCATGGGGGACACCTCGACAAGGCCAGCTTCTGCTCCAGTGTGCCCAACACCGCATCGAGAATCATCTCCCCGCCGCCGCTGCAGCGGATGTTCGCGGCCGCCGGTTCATCGATCTGGGCGGCTACCACCGCATCGATCGACCGGGCATGGTAGCGGCGGCTGTCGTGCAGGCTGGCGATGCGCTGGGCGGCGTGCGATTGAAGGCCGAGGCGGGCGAGCTTTTCTGTCACGCGCGTGTCGCTGTCGGCGGCGAGGTGGTCGGCCAGGAGGAACACGTCCACCAGGTCGCGATGCTCGATCACCGGCCGCCCCAACAGGGCGATGACCTTGCTCTCGATCATGTCGGCGTCGCTGAGCGTGGAGTACACCGTGCCGCCGGCGGTGCGAACGGCCGGGGCGTCCAGGCGGATGACGCGCGTGATCTCGACGGGGATCTCGATGCGACTGCCCGGCGCGTCGCGCCAGAAGGCCAGGTTCACCACGCGCAGCGAGGGGGCGTCGGCAAGTTCACCCGTGCCCGCCTGCGCGCTGCCTTGGTACCCCATGCGGCTGCGAATGTCCGGCAGCAGCCGACGGTTACACAGGTCGATGATCTCCTGTTGTTTTTGATCGAGATCTCCTTCCCAGGCATAGTCGATGTCCTGCGACACGCGCGGGCTGCCGTCCAGCAGGCGATATCGAAAGCCGCCAATGAGATGCAGCCGATGCCCTGCCGGGCTGCCGGCCAGCAATTTCGCCACAGTCCGCTGGATGGTCTCGGTTACTTCGCTCATGTAGATTCTGTCGGCTATTACATGTAACAAGTATAAACATAAATGTTAAAAATCGTTACTCATTCCGAGGCCGTCGCTGCCTCGGTCCCGGCGACAATCTCCTCTGCCACGCAGAATCTATTTGCGCGGCTGGCTCGCAGGCGCGGCCGGGGCTTCGCCTAGCTTGGCGTATGAGCCCAAGAACTCGCTCTTGCCTTCTGCATCCACTACTTCAAAGCGCCGAACAAATCCGTCGGCCGCATCGACGGCAAAACGCCACGTCTCTCGCGGCCTCTGCGGGTGCTCCACCTGCGCCTGTGCCGGCGGCGCGGCAGGCCTTTGCCCATCCGGGAACTTGAACGCATCTTCGTCAGGAGAATGACCGAGCGTCAACTCCCCTCTATCGGCAATCACCTCCCCGACATCGCCCAGCGGCGCCGACCGACCCGAAGGCGCACCCTCGATCAATATACACGCCCGCCCGTCAACGACCGCCGTGCCTGTCACTCGGATCGATGCATCGTCCAGAACAGCCAGCGGAGACATGCCAGCCGCCGCATAACCGACCACTTGCCCCAGCAGTGTCGAGACCAGTCCTCCCGCGGCCAGGTCGAGAGAGTGCCCCACCCAAGGGGCCGGTGCCGAGGCCGCCGGCGCGCTGGCGGCAGAAGCCTGAGCCCGGCGTCGCACCGTGAGAACGTAGTGGCCGCTCAAGACCCCGGACTTCAGCGTGACCTTTGCTGTCCGCTCCTGCGCGGCTTCGTACGCCCGCAGCAGGGCCAGTACCCGCTCCTGCTGCCCTTGCTCTTGCTGCGACTGCAGCGGCCGCGCCGCCGGCCCATGACACCCGCCCGCAAAGGCACCGATCAGCACGGCCGCGCCGACTCTCGCTGAGACTGCAATTCTCATAAGTGCCCCTTTCCATACGATGCCCAATCGCCGCCCAGGCATTTAGCATCACTATCTGAGACGATCCTGCGGCCAATTACTTCTGAGAAATTGAAAATTAATGGGTCGGCTGACCCTGTTGTTCCGTGTGGCGTCGCGGGCCGATCTGGTCGAAGGGGATCGGCTTGAAAGCGGGGAGCTTCTTGAAGACTTCCGACGCGGGCGCCAGCGGCAACTTCGGGGCGGTCTTGAGCACCAGGTTGTCGCTGACGGTGCCGTAGCGGGTGACTTCGCCGGCCAATTGCATCGCCCCGGCGGCGGCGATCACGTTGTGGCGGACGACGTTGCCCTTGGGGCTTCCCGGCTCGTCGCCCAGCAGCGTCAGCAGTGGGGGATACTTCGTCGACCAGGGCGGGGTCTTGTAGGGCATGTCGGTCAGGCGCTTGGGCATCACGCCGTCTTTGCCCACGTGGTGCTTCATCCACCCCAGGCCGCGGTTGTCGAAGGCCAGCGACGCCGGGCAATCGACCACGAGGTTGTTCTCGATGACGTTGTCGCGCCCGCCGCCGATCTGCAGCGCCCGCTGCACCTTGACGAACACATTGCCCCGCACGATCGTCCCGCTGGCGCAGTCGTCGAGGTACACCCCCTGCGCCCCGTAAACGCCCGGGCCCTTGACGTCGTGAATGTAATTGTGGCGGATCACGTTGCCCCGCACGGTCCAGTCGCGGCCGGTGTAGATCACCCCCACGTCGCCGGTCTCCTGGCAGACGCTGTGGAACTCGTTGAACTCGATGACGTTCTCGTTGCCGCCGAAGAGCACCGCGCAGTGCGGGGCGTCGTGGATCAGGCTATGCGACACCCGGTTGCCCACGCCCTGCAGCGACACCGCCGGGGCGTACGTCCGCTGCAACCGCGAGAAATGGTGAATGTGGTTGTCGGCCGCCCAGTTGCCCGCCGGCGTGAGCGTCTTGCGGTCGCCGCCGGCGATGCTGATCCCCACCGTGCCGGTATTGCTGATCTGGCAGCCGCCGACGCCATGGTCGGTCCCGCTCGCGATGACGACGCCCGCGCGGCCGGTGTTGCGGATCTGGCACCCGCTGATGCGCACGCCCTGGCCGCCTTCGATCATGACGGCCGCGTTGCGGCAGGCCTCGAGCGTCAGGCCTTCCACCGTGACGTGGCTGGCGCCGCTGAGTTTGATCAGCGGCTCGGTCAGCAGCGAGAGGACCACCTCGCCCGAGGCCAGGTCCGCCGGCGGATGGAAGTACAGCCGCAGGCCCTTGGCGTCGAGATACGACTCGCCCGGCGCGTCGAGCTCTTCCAGAAGATTGATCGCAAAGTACCGCCGCTTGCCGCTGCCGCCGATGCCGTAACCGTGCGGCGCCGCCAGCGCGATCGTCTTTTTGTCCGCATCGATGGACTTGATGCGGAGGGTTTCGTCAGCCCAGTCGTGGCACCAGTAGCCGCTCAGCCACACGCCGGCCGAGGCGTTCCATGCCGCCGGGCGCGGGTCGGAATACTGGAACACGCCTCCGCCGCTGCCGCTGACGGGCCCGGCGAACATGGCGCGCTTGGCCCCGGCGCTGATGACTTTCTCGATGGTCACCCAGCCCTTGTTGGGCCAGCGGGCCACCTGCATCGGCTGGGCGTCGAAGAACAGCTCGGGCATGCCCGAGCCGCCGCGGGTCTTGTCCGGCCAGACGGGCAGGTTCTTGACGCCCAGGGCGGCCAGGTCGGCGACGAGAATCTTTCGGGCGGCGGTGCGGTGCAGCCGCGCGCGGTCGGGGCCGTCGGCGGCAGGCTTGAACGCCGCGGCGGGAACCACGATCCCGCCGATCAGCCGTGCGGGCTTGCCCGCGCCCGCGCAGTAGCGCACGGGCGCCTGGGCGGTGCCGCTGTCGGCGTCAGTCAGTTCCAGGCCACGGGAGATCGGATAGACCCCGGCGTTGACGCGCACCGTCGCGCCGGCGAAGCCCGGCTGGCGCTTGGCCAGGCGAACCGCGTCGCGTGCGTGCTGCAGCGAGGCGAAGGGCTTGTCAGCCGTGCCGGGATTCTCGTCGCTGCCTCGCGGTGACACATGGTAAACGACCTGGCCTGGCAGCAGCGTGCTCATGAGCAAGACTCCAAGAAAGGCCCCGGTGATGATCCGCACGAGTCTTCTGCCGGCGCGGCGCCCGCAGCAGGGCGTGACCTTTCCGTCCGCCTGCACGTATAAGGAACTCCACGCGATCGCGCACTTCATCGTTACGCCTCTGTGCCCTGAAAGGAAAGATAAACGTGCCGGCACTGTATCAGCCCCGCCAGGTCAATTCAAATGGCGAAATGGCCGGACCGCAAGCTCATAATCACCTTAGCCTGAAGACTGCATGAACCGCAGAGTACTTGACGCGGCCTCGCTTCGCTCGGCCGCAACAAAAGTTTCCGCCGCCGACGCCATTGCTCAATTTCGCCGGCCGCCGTCGCCGTGGGACCCCAGGCCCCAAGCCGGCCCCCCATGTGCCTCCGTTTGGGGCCTGCCCACGACGCCGGCGGCCTTGCCGTGCTTCACCCAAGCGCCGGAGCCTATCTGCCCGAAGCCCAAAAGGGATAAACTTCGGGGTCTGGGGCGGAGCCCCAGTATCTTGCCAGAAAAACACGACGTTACACCTTTGCTATGCAGAGTAAGTCTTTTCATTCAAAAACCTCTGCGGTCTCTGCGACCTCAGCGGTGAAATATCGGGTCAGTTCGGAGTCTATGAAGGCGCGCAAAAAAGCTCCGAGGAGCAGGTGCTCCCCGGAGCTTGATTGTCTACTGCGACTCGTCAGGCACGGCGACGGCGAATCAGCACGCCGGCCGCTCCGAGAACCAGCAGCGTCATCGTCGCCGGCTCGGGGATGGTGGAGACGTAGCCGACGTACGTGTAGCCGTCGTCGGCGTTGTAGAAGATGCTCACATCAACCGGAGCGCCGCTCCAGGTCAGTGTGCCGGCGGTCTGGTAGCCTTCCAGCGTGGTCACGCGGTCGCCCAGCCATCGGAACGCCCAGTCCAGGCCGGCCACTTCCTTGTTGTCGAACAGCAGGTCCAGCAGGGCGCCGCTGCCCATGCTGAAGGTGTTGCCGTCGAGGCTCAGGCCGTCAAGCTGGTTGAGCCCCTGCATGACGCGAAGGATATTGTCGCCGTTATGCAGATAGATCCCGTTGCCGACGGTGCCACCGGCAACCTGGCCGATGCTGTTTTCATATACCTGCAGGTTGCTGCTGACGAACACCATGCCCGTGCCGTCGCTGGTGCCGGCGCCGTTGCCGCCGAAATCGACGTTCGGAGAGGTCAGGGAATGACCGTTCATCTTCAACAGCCCGATATGGCCGTTGTCATTGCCGCCGCCGACGCGGAAGGACTCTGACAGCACCATGTCCGCCCCGAGCGACAACTCGCACGAGTCGACCTGGACCTGATTGGTGACGTTGCCGGTGGCGGCGGTGGATGCCTTCGAGTAGACGCTCTCGCTGCCGTTCCAGTAACTGCCGTTGACCTGCAGGTATTTGCAGGTATCGCCGGCGATCAGGGAGATATTCGAGCCTTCGTTGACCTGAATCCAGTCGGTGGCCGTCAAGACTTCGTCGGCCGATGAACGCTCGATGGTGCCGGCGCCATTGCCGCCGAACTGAATGTTCGGAGCGCTGATGCTGTGGCCATTCATCTTCACCACGCCCAATGTGTTGTTGTCATTGCCGCCGCCGACGCGGAACGACTCAGACAGCACCACGTCCGCACCGAGGGTCAGTTCGCACGAATCGACCTGAATCCAGTTGGTGACGTTGCCGGTGTCGGCCGTCGTGGCCTTGGAGTAGACCTGTTCACTCCCGTTCCAGTAGCTGCCCCAGACCTGCAGATACTTGGTGGTGTCGCCGGCGATCAGGTTGAGGCTCGATCCTTCGGAAACTCCGATCCAGTCGGCGATCAGGACTTCGCCAGCCGCTGAGCGGTCGATGGTGCCGGCGCCGTTGCCGCCGAGCTGAATGCTCGGAGCCGTGATGCTGTGGCCGTTCATCTTCACCACGCCCAGCGTGTTGTTGTCATTGCCGCCGCCGACGCGGAATTGCTCATTGAGCACCACGTCCGCACCGAGGGTCAGTTCGCACGAATCGACCTGAATCCAGTTGCTGACGTTGCTCGTGGCGGCCGTGGAGGCCTTGGCATAGACGCTCTCGCTGCCGTTCCAGTAGCTGCCCCAGACCTGCAGATAGTTGCAGGTGTCGCCCGCGATCAGGTCGACGTTCGAACCTTCCGAGATTCCGATCCACTGGGCCGTCATGACTTCGCTGGCCAGTGAGCGTTCAATGCGGCCGGCGCCGTTGCTGCCGAACTGGATGTTCGGGGCATTGATCGAGGAGCCGTTCATCTTCACCACGCCCAGGGTGTTCTGGTCATTGGCGCCGCCGACGCGGAACGACTCAGACAGCACCATGTTGGCCCCGAGCGTCAGTTCGCAGGAATCAACGGCCACCCAGTTGGTGACGTTGCTGGTGGCGGTGGTCGAGGCCTTGGCGAAGATGCTCTCGGAGCCGTTCCAATAGCTGCCCCAGACCTGGAGGTACATTGAGGTGTCGCCGGCGCCCATGGCGAAATCGGTGCCTTCGGTCACGCCCAGCCAGTTGGTGACATTGATCTGGCCGGTGGTCCGGTTGACCACGGCCGGGCCGCCGTCGCCGCCGAGGGTCATGTTGCTGCCCACGGCAAGCGTTTGGTCAACGAGATCAAGTGTGCCGCCGCGCCGGACGTTGACGTCGCCGGTAGTGGTCAGCCCAATCCCGCCGCTGAGCGTCAGGGTTCCGCCGGTGCGGATCTCCAGAGAGTTGAGCTCTCCCGTGGCGTCGGCATCGTAATCGACAGCCGCCTGGATGTAGGCGTTGTCGCCCGCGACGGGCCCGGTATCCCCGGCGCTGGGAGCCCAGGTGGCCTGCGGGTCGGTGCCATTGTTGGTCCAGTTGCCTGTACCCGTGGCGGTGAAATTTCCCGCCCATGCCGGGCCTGCGATCAATCCCGCAACCAGCAGGACTGCCGCCACCACGCCAAAATGCTTCTTCACCATCTGACCGCTCCTTTATCAAGGACCATCCGTTTACCGGCAGCGGCAGCACACCTGCCGAACCGGAAAATGCCGATGTTTGTGAATCTGGTAAAAAACGTCAGGGCTTGAAGTGTCTGCCTTCGTCCCGGCGAAAACGGCTTTGGAAGTGGGGAAGCCGTCCTCTGCTTTCGACCGGGAGCCAGACTTTGGACCCTGAAACAGCCGATTAGAGTATACCCGGCATCGCTATTTTGTCAAGCCGTTTCGCGGGACAATCTCAAATAAAGCCACAAAATAACGCCCCAAAGGCTGGCGGTCCGTCAAGATAAGCCCGGCGGCCCAGCGAAGGGCGAGACTGCCTCCGTCAAGGCGGGCAGGATCCTTCTGATTTTCACCCGGAAGACTACTTTCGGCAGGTCCGGGACACGCACAACGGAGTTGTGCGTGGCACCCGGCCGTTTCTCTATTTATTGCGGCGGACCGGCCCGCCCCGCGCCGGTCCGCCGCGTGTTTGGCGGTCAGGCGGTGGGCGGCGCCGGCGGCTGCGGCGATAACGGCTGGAGCGATATCGGCAGAGGCGGAACGTCGTCATACCGGCGACGGCTGAAGGCTTGGGACCACTTGACGCGCCCGGTGGCCTGCATCAGCACGAAGAGCGTCAGGATGGCCCCGATGGTGATCGTCAGGCCCGTCTGACCGGGGTAAAAGAACGCGTACGAGAAGCATGGCTATGCCCATCGGCTGGCCGGTCATTGATGAGGCGTACTGCCACTGGGCCTTCATGCCGCTGCCGGATTGGACGGCCCGCTGCGAGGGGCTGCTGGAGCCCTTGGGGTAGTCGATCTCGCGAAAGTCCGTCGCGACGGAAAGCTGGAAGCGGCGCAGCTCGGTCATGGTCGTCGCCGAAGAGGCCCAGCCCGGCGCGTACAGCCAGACATTCTGGCCCAGCGTCGTGTAGCGAACCGTGACGCTGCGATTGCCCGGCGTCAGCGGAATGCCCAGGCGGCCGGACATCTTCTCCGCCCCCGACAGCGCCACGGGTTGGCCGTCCACCAGCACCTCCAGCGCGTCGAGCCGGCGGATCTCGCCAGGCATCTCGAACATAAGCCACAGCGGCTTGTCGCACTCGACGCCGTAGGTGGCGTCGAAGCCGGCCGTGAATGTGCTGAACCACAGCAGCCCCTTGTAGCGGTGCTCGTGCTTGAGGTCGACGGCGATGGCGCTGCTGTCGACGTCGCGCGTGCCCTCCTGCCCGCGCGCCAGGGCGGGCTTTTCGGCCACATACGGCGCCACCTGCCGCACCTCGGGCGGGCCGACGAGTTGGGCCATCTCGCGCTCCAGGTCGGTGCTGAGCGATTCGGTGCGCATCCATACCGCCCCGCCGAGAATCATCCAGGCCACGCTCACGCAGGCGAAGATCATCGCGACAGCGAAAAATCTCAAAACGCTCATGGCAATTCCTTTCATAGGAGTTGTGAGTGGTGAGCTCACAGACAACTCACCACTCACCACTGTCTCTTCAGGTCACTTGGCCTTGTTCAGGATGCCTTGCAGGAGGTTAATGTAGTTCTCCAGGGCCTTGCGCCCTTTGGGCGTGATGGCGATGGTCGTGCGGGGCTTCTTGCCGACGAACTGCTTGTCGATGCGGATGAAGCCCGCCCGTTCGAGTGCGGCCGCGTGCGTCGAGAGGTTGCCGTCGGTCAGGGCGAGCTGGTCCTTGAGCTCGTTGAACTCGAGGGTCCCCACGCCGGCCAGCGTGGCCATCATCGCCAGGCGCGTACGCTGGTGGATGGTCTCGTCGATCAGGTTGTGCGGTTCTTTGGTCAAGGTCTCACTGACAACAACTTTCCACGAATGACACGAATGAACAACGGGATCGCAGGACAGGGATGAACGGATGAGACGAGAACCGTTAGCGGCGGAGCTTGCTCCGCGCGGTTTCCGGCGCCGGGGAAGACACCGCGTCGAGCAAGCTCGACCGCTGAGGGTGCTTTTCCCCTGGTTGTTTCCTGTTGTTTCATTCGTGTCATTCGTGACATTCGTGGACTAATGTTTTTCCCGGGTCCTACCCGCCGTAGCGGATGCGGACGACGATGCCGTAGAGAATGTGCATCGCGCCGAAGGTCAGGCCCAGCGCCCAGTACGGGTCGGCCTGGAACCAGGCGGCCGTCACCAGGCCCGAGAGAATGAACGCCGCACCGAGCACGCGCACCTCCGGCGGGCTGAACTCGCCCAGTTGCCACAGGGCCACGCCGTAGAAGCACATCCAGATGACCGGGATGAGCCCCCACTCATTGGGCAGCACGTTCCACCACCAGCGCCCCGCAATCACCAGCGTCAGGCCCACCCCCGCAACCAGGCACGGCAGAATCGTCAGGGCGATACGCTTCTTGACGCTCGACCAGGCCGGCATGCCCTGACGCCGCTCGCGGACGTGCGTCAGCAGCAGCACGCCGCCGGCCGCCAGCACGAGCACGCCCGCCCAGACAGCCAGGTTGATCCACATGGCCGTGCGCGCGTCGCAGTGGCCGCAGACCCAACTGTCGATCGCCAACCCGGCCAAGGCCACCAGCCCGGCCCAGATGCCCGACAACCCGCTGGCGACCTTCAAAGGGAGTTTCCGAGGATGTCAGGATTGTCCTCCTCTAATCTATGGCGGATGCGAGCGTTTTACTTGGCTTACGCTTTCCGGCAAGATCTCGCACAGCCTGTGCGAGAAGGTTCGTCCAGGAAAGATCTCGCACAAGCTGTGCGAGAATTGACTTCAGTAGCTATGCCGCAAGCTGTTCTGAGTATTCCGTGGGGGCATAACATCCTGCTGATTGAGAAGCTGGAGCAGCACGAGCATCGCCTCTGGTACGCGCAACAAGCATCGGCCAACGGCTGGTCGCGGTCGATGCTCCTGCACTGGATTGAATCGGACCTCTACGCTCGCCAGGGCAAGGCCGTCACAAACTTCAAAACCGCTTTACCCGCCCCGCAGTCGGACCTGGCCAGCGAACTTGTGAAGGACCCCTACACCTTCGACTTCCTCACGCTGCGCACCGACGCGGCGGAACGCGATCTCGAACAAGGCCTGCTCGGCCACATACGAAAGTTCCTCCTGGAACTTGGCGCCGGGTTCGCCTTCGTCGGCCAACAGGTCCCTCTGGGCTGTGGACGACTTGCTGCGCCATCCTGACGACAAGTCCTCCATCGGCCTGATCCTTTGCAAGACCCGCAGCCGCGTTGTCGCCGAGTATGCGCTGCGCGATGTAGCCAAACCGGTGGGGGTGGCTCGATACTTGACCAAACTTGTCGAGTCTTTGCCCAAGACGCTCCGAGGGAGTCTGCCCACCGTCAAGCAAATAGAGGCAGGCCTGAAAGACCTGAACGGCGCGCCCGGACACCAGCCGAGCGCCGGCCGATCAGTCCTTCTCCAGTACCGACGCTCGGACGTAAACCCGCCGACCCGGGAGTGATTCTCCAGCAACGCCTTTTCGGAGGCGGTCAGGCGGATGTTGACTTGCTTCGTGCGCTCGCCCGCGCGGCCTGCAGTCGGGGGACGCTCTCCATCCTCCAGCATCGTTGCCACGGTCAGTACCAGGCCTTCTGGAACAGAGGCAATGCAAGCCGCCGGAGTTTTGCCGTCTCCGTACGTGTGAGGTAGAACCCCCGCCAAAACCATTGTCCATCCTCCAACCACAATGACGATCTCACACTATGCGGGCGTCCGGTCTTGGTAGTATTATGCAGAGACCAAGGGGGATGCCTGACTGCGGCGAGCTTCTACCAAGGGATCGGCTACGGGAGAAGGGCTGCACGGAACTCGCTACCGGAGTGATTGACGTATGAATGAGGTCTATATCGTTGTGCCGCTGATCCTGGTGGTGGTCGTTCTGGTAGCCGCCTTGCTTGACCGCTGGAGCGTGCCTGTGATTCTTATCGCACTGGGATCGGGCATCATTTTTGGCAGCGATGTTTTGAACCTGTGGGACTTCAGTGATGTGAACCTGACCAACCAAGCCGCCAATATGGCATTGGTCTTCATCCTGTTCCACGGAGGGTTCAGCACACGGCGCGAGAATCTCCGCTCTGTCGCACTCCCGGCTGGGGGTCTGGCAACTTGGGGCGTCATCCTTACAGCCTTGACGACTTTTTTGGTTACTTGGGGCCTGCTGGGGTGGCAACTTGAGAACTCAATGCTGCTGGCCGTGGTAGTCTCCTCGACCGATGCGGCCGCGACCTTTTCAACTCTTCGCCGCCAGTCGCTGTCCTCCGAGGTTTCCTCCACTCTGGAGATCGAGAGCGCCGCCAATGACCCTATGGCTATCCTCCTGACGATTGCAGCCATACAGGCGTTTACGGTTGGCGATGCACAGTGGTATCTTGTGGTTTTGTCTTTCATCTGGAAGTTTGTTGCCGGCATAGGCATCGGGGCGGCGCTGGGCCGAACTGCGGTCTGGTTGTTCAACCGCCTCAGGCCTCAGGACAGGGGACATTACTACGTGCTGACGGTGGGTGTGGTTTTGTTGATCTTCGGCCTGGCAGAACTGGCCCGGAGCAGCGCCATGTTGGCGGTGTTTGTCGCCGGCTACATCATGGGTAATCGGCCGTTTGTCCACAAGCAAGGCGTGACAAACTTCGTCTCAGCGTTTTCCACCGTTGCGGAAATCAGCATGTTCGTATTGATGGGGTTGCTGGTCTACCCACACCAGTGGTCGGACCTGTGGGTGCAAGGCATCGTGTTGTTTCTGGTCCTTAGCTTTGTGGCCCGGCCAGTTGCTGTGTGGCTGGGGACGTTGGGCATGGGACTGAGCGCCAGGAATAGGGTCTTCATCTCCTGGGCCGGATTACGAGGCGCCGTGCCGATCATTTTGGCCACCTATCCGATGGCCGCCGGGCTGGAGGTGGGGAGGGAAATATTCAATGTGGTCTTCTTCGTGGTGATGCTGTCAGTGGCCATCCAGGGTTCGAGCTTAGGTGCGTTGGCCAGATGGCTCAGGCTTTCGACGCAGGCACGTCCAAAATCGCTGTACAACCTCGAGCTTGTAACGATGGCGCAGAGCGATATGGATCTTATCGTGGTTGACCTGCCCGGCCCACAGGGCGCGCCTGGCCCACGAGTTGCCGATCTGAAATTGCCGCCGGGTTGCGTTATCACGCTGATCACGCGGGGCAGCGAGGTTATCGCGCCGAAAGGCGATACCCATCTGCAGGGGTGGGACCAGATAACAGTGCTGGCACACATCAAGGACGAAGCGCGTATTCGCGAGACACTGCTTCATGAGAACCGGTCAGACGTTGGCTAAATGACAGTGCATAAGGAATAAAGCCGGGCAGTGCCTTCCTGGCAGATACGCTCACCGGTACTGACCGGTAGACGAACCGCAGGAATCGCTGCCTACTGGTCGACCGGCAGGTGGACAGGTCGGAGATGGGGTAGCGGGGTGGCGGGTATTGATGAAACCTTTGGCTTACAGGAGCGTTTCGTGATTTGTCCTCTATCCCCAGGCAGCTCCATAAAGATTTGACTATGACGGGTTGATAGTCTATACTTAAATCTGTTGAGGCTCCCCGCCATGTATGATCGATTTTATATAAGAGCTCGCGGTAATCTCTCCAGTGCCAGTGGCTATTTGCGCTGCGCCGCTGGCAGGTCTTGAGCCGCCCGGTTCGCTGACGGTTTTCTCTAATTCTCTTCTCAAGCCCTTCCAGCGGCGTTCGATGCAGGAGATCGGCATGTGCTTGGCCGTCTTCCTGTCAGCCCCGTTGCCTTCCACATGAATCGTGCCGCTAAAAAGGTTTTTTCGCGGCTCGCGTGCTCCGGGGGCGTTTCGGGACGCCACCGTTTGAATTCTTTGCAACAATGACAGCGAAGGAGAATGCCGTGAAAATCGGAATTCAACAAACGACGTTGGGAGAAGTCAGCCTTGCCAGATGCTTTCTCCGCGCCAAGCGAGCCGGGGCCGACGGCGT
This sequence comes from Planctomycetaceae bacterium, assembly GCA_039680605.1. NCBI lineage: Bacteria > Pseudomonadati > Planctomycetota > Planctomycetia > Planctomycetales > Planctomycetaceae > Planctomycetaceae bacterium. The sequence goes on from JBDKTA010000044.1 coordinate 209,743, forward strand.
GGGTTTGTGCTATCGCACTGCGGCGGATGCCGCTCTTCTGGAAGACCCCGCCCATGCGGCGAAGGTGCGCAGGCTTGTCGAACGGTACAGACTGGCCGTTACCGGTCTGCACTTGGGTGTTCTGTGTGCAGAGCCCTCCCTGATCGGTCCCGATTCCTCCCTGGTTGCCCGATCGCAAGAGTTGATCCGCCGGGCGATTGCAGTGGCGGCGAGTGTGGGCGGGGTGGATGTGATCGTCCCGTTCTATGGGCGCAATCGCATTGAACTGCCCAAGGAACTCGACACGGCCGCGGCGTCAATGTCCGCTCTGGCGCCGGCAGCGGAGGACCAGGGCCTGATGCTCGCGGTGGAGAGCAGCCTCCATCTAGGCCAGATCGAGAGCCTCTTAGGCGGATGCTGCAGTGATTCCGTGCAGGTGTGCCTGGATGTGGGAGACGTGACAGCCTGCCGTCGCGACTCGGCCGACATGATTCTGGGGCTGGGAAGAGACCGGGTGGCGCAAGTCCACATCAAGGATGTCTGCCTTGTTAGCGGGCTTCCGCCAGATTTCAACGTTCGCCTGGGGCACGGAAGCGTCTGCTTTGGTGCAGTGGCCCATGCGCTGCGGAGCGTGGAATACGAGGGGTGGCTGGTTCTGGAAACGCCGCCTGGTGACGAGCGTGGCGCGATCACAGCCGCGCACGTTCAAGACGCTCGGGCTCTGTTGCCCGGAAGGCAGGCCTCCGATTCGGGCAGTGTGGCTCTTCGAGCTTAAGGCGTGCCCTATGATCGGGTCTATCCAACATCACAATGGGCACCAGTGGTACAAATGCCCGGTGTGCGGCTATGCAATCCGCGCCGGCCTGCAATGGCACTTTCAGGAGCTTTGCTGTAGCGGGTGCGACACCTATTTGCGGTATGAGTGCAAGGAACACGGGATGGGCCGATGGGTCCAGATCGGCGCCCTTACAGCACGGGAGCAGGTCCCATGACAAGTAAACATGCCGGCCCAACGATGGACAGCCTTCTGCAACGATTGAAAGAAGATCGCCCAAACGCCGCCGCGGGCCTTGCCGCGTCCACGGAGCCCTCGTCTATGGATTTACTAAACGCCTACGGAGTAGGCCTGCTGCGGTTGGGCAAAATATATGAGGCCTTGACGGTCTTCAATGAGATTGCGTTGGATTCTCGCACACTGTGCGTGAAGTGCGACGTGCCTGACCGCGTCAAAAGGAACTTGGCCACGGCACGTTTGATGGCGCGAAACCCATTGGGTTGCCTGGAAGTCTTACGGATGGTTGGTGACAGGAAGAATGAGCACTGCTGCCGGCTCCGAGAAGTGGTCCACGCCTGGAATCGGTCGTTGCCGTTTCTGCACAGACTGGCTTGGCGCCTGGGCGTCCTCCCAAAAAAGATGATTCGGCTGGATTTCATCCCAGGGGAACTCGACGGAGACGGCCCGGATACAGTGGTCGCGTGAACTCCGCGTCACCAGTAGATAAATCGCAGGAATCGCTGCTGCTGGTCGCCCGGAAGGGCCGAGACGTCCGGGATGAGGTAGCGGTTTTCGTCGATGTCGATGAGGACCTTGCCGCGATGGCCGTAGTCGACGGCGCTGGTCTGCTGCCAGCGGATCAGGAAGCTGCGCGGGCCCTTGTCGGTCTGCACCTCGACGCCGATGAGGCCGAACTGCCAGGCCATGGCGTCGATCCCGCGGATGACGGGCACGAAATACCGCTTGGACAGCGCGTGGCGCACGAGCTGCGCCTGCTCGGGCGGGAACTCGTTGAGGTCGCGGATGATCCCGATCTCGATCTCGCCGCCGCTGTGCGAGTGGATCAACGAGACGTAGCCGTCCGGGTGCCCCACCGGGAAGGCGTAGGCGGCGAACACCCCGCCGTAGATCCGCTCGCCCACGATCGTCACGTGCATCGCCGACATGTTGCCCAGGTGGATGCGGCACATGTCCGGCGTCAGAAACCGCGTGATGGTCGGGTCCGGCCCGATCCGCTCGTTGTTCTTTTCGACCGCGCTCATGCCTGACCTCCGGCGATCATCGCGTCGACCGTCGAGCCCCGCGACAACTCGGTCTGGATCTTCACCAGGCGGTAGTACAGCCCCTGCCCGGTCATCAGCTCGTCGTGCGTGCCGCATTCGGCCACCGTGCCGCCGTCGATGACGACGATCCGGTCGCAGTTGCGCAGCGTGCTGAGGCGGTGGGCGATGGCCAGCGTCGTGCGACCGGCCGTCACTCGCACCAGCGCGCCCTGGATGAGCTGCTCGCTCTCGGTGTCGATGTTGCTGGTGGCCTCGTCGAGCACGAGGATGGGCGGGTCGTACAGCAGCGCCCGGGCGATGGAGACGCGCTGGCGCTCGCCGCCGGAAAGCCCCGCCCCGCGCTCGCCGACGTACGTGTCGTAGCCCAGCGGGTGGCGCATGATGAACTCGTGGGCGTTGGCGGCCTTGGCGGCCGTGAGCACCATCTCGGGCGTCGCGTCGGTGCGCCCATAGGCGATATTGGCCCAGATGCCGCCGCGGAAGAGGAAAGGTTCCTGCAGGACGATACCGACATTGTGGCGCAGGTCGTTGAGCTTGATCTGGCGGATGTCGACCCCGTCGACGAGGATGCGCCCCTCGTCGACGTCGTAGAACCGCGACAGCAGGTTGATCAGCGTCGTCTTGCCCGAGCCGCTCTTGCCCACCACGCCGATGTGCTCGCCGGGGGCGATGCTGAACGAGACGTTCTTGAGCACCGGCTCGCGGCGGTTGTAGCCGAACGAGACGTTCTCGAACACGATGGCGCCCTTGGCCGCGGGCATGGGCACCGGGTTGGGCGCCTCGACGATCTGAAGATTGGTGTCGAGGATTTCGAAGACCCGCTGCGAGGCTGTCAGGAAGTTCGTCAGCCAGTTCGTCAGTTGCGTCAACTGCGTCAGCGGCGCCCAGAACATCCCCAGCAGCCCGAAGAACATCATCAGCGTGCCCAGCTTCATCTCACCGTCGAAAACCTGCGTGCCGCCGACGAACCACACCAGCATCGAGCCGGCCTGGAACAGCAGCGAGACCTTGGGGTGAAACGCCGTCACGGAATACTGCACCTCGCGCTCGCGGTCGCGCACGTACGTGCTGGAGCGGTCGAAGCGCCCTTGCTCGCGAGGTTCCTGCCCGAAGGCCTTGACCACGCGAATGCCGGACAAAATCGTATTCAGCGCCCCGTGCAGTTTGCTGGTGGCGTCCTGCACCCGGTAGTAGCGGGGGTAAATCTTCTTCCAGAAGAACCGCGTGGCGATCACGACGAACGGGGCCGGAAACAGCGTACACAGCGCCAGCTTCCAATTGATGGCGAAAAGGGCCGCGCCCACCACCACCAACTGGATCAACTGCGCCAGCAGGCCCGACGTCAACTGCTGCACGAAGCCCTGCATCTGCTGGGTGTCGATTGCCACGCGCGTCATCATCTGCCCGGTGCTGTAGCGATCGTAGAAGTCCACGCCCAACTTCACCAGGTGGTCGAAGACGCGGTTGCGCATGTCGTACGTGATGCGCGTGCCGACCTGGCTGGACAGGCGGCCGCTGACAGCGGTCAGGATCGCGCTGATAATGTAGACCAGCATCAGCACGCCGATCAACGCCAGCAGCCAGACGACCTTGTCGCCCCGCAGCACCGGCGTCGAAAGCGTCCAGCCCAGCACGTCGATCTGTTTCACCGGCGCCAGCACCCCGTCGATGAGCAACTGCACCAGCTTCTGGGGCACCATCGCCAGGGCGATCGCCGCCAGCACCAGCGCCATCATCAGAGCGGCCTTGCCGGCGTAGGGGCGCATGAGCTTGAGCACTCGGAAGAACGTGGCGCTGCGTTTGAGGCAGCGCTGGCACAGGTCGCCGGGGAACGCCAGCGTCAGCCCGCACTTGGGACATCGTCGCGGGTCGTGGTCGTCTTCGACGCCGACCGAGGCGGGTTTTTTCTCGCACCAGGCCCGCAGCTTGGGCGCAACCTTGTGGAAGACGTCCGAGCGCGCGTTCGAAAACGCCAGCACCTCGACGTAGATGCCCTCCACCAGCGCCTCGAGGAACCCGCCGCCGACCCCCTGGCGCGTGCGGATCTCCTTGATCGACTCGCGCGTCAGCAGCACGCGAACCGGGCTGGCTGAGCCCGTCGTCGGCGCGGCGGCGGTGTACAGCCGGTCCGCCTCGGCGCAAAGAAAGACCTGCTCGTAATCGCTGGCGAGGTTCAGGTCGGTGTCGACACGCAGCCATGCTTCCTTCGGCGCCAGGCCCGATTGCTCCAGGGCCTGCTCCAGTGCCTCAGGAAGCTCCTTGTGCAGCACTCTCGATTGTCCGGACAACTCAGGTTTCCTCCGCCCCATGACAGCAATTACTGTACATACTTCCCCCCGGCAATTCCAGTATCGCCATCGGTCATTGCGGCCGTTATGCTCAAGGCATGTCCAAGGCAAAAAAACTGATCGTGCGGATATCTTCCACCCAGCGGGCGCTGCGAGTTCCCCGCAAGGCGATCGCCACACTGGTCGCCTTCGTCGCGCGGCGGCAGCGGGCCCGCCTGGGTGAGGTGGACGTCGCCGTGGTAGACGCCCGCCAGATCGCCGCCGTCAACCGCCGCTACCTGCGCCACGCCGGCGCCACCGACGTCATCTCGTTCGACCTGACCACCCCCGGCCAACCCATCGAGGCCCAGATCATCGTCTGCGGACCGCTGGCCGTGAGAGAAGCCCGCCGCCGGGGCATCGCCCCCACGCACGAACTGCTGCTCTACGTGCTGCACGGACTGCTGCACGTGATGGGCTACGACGATCAGTCGGCCGACGCCGCAGCCGCCATGGCTGCCCGCCAGGAACTGCTGCTGAGGGAGTTTCTGGAAACGGAATGATGGAATGATGGAATGGTGGAATGATGGAATGATGGAATGTTGAAAGGATGGAACGTCAAGCAGACACGTTAGCGGCGGGGCTTGCCCCGCGCGTTCTTCGCCGCCCAACAACCGCGCGGAGCAAGCTCCGCCGCTAACATGCCAACCCGCGTGCCGTTCTTTGTCCTCAACAACTCTGCGATCTCTGCGAACTCTGCGGTGAAATCTCCCCGGCGGGCTCGTAATTGCGCTGCGATTCGGCCTTGGCCAGCACCGCCAGGATAACCGCCGACGCTCCGGCCGAAAGCAGGACGCGCGCCGCCTCGTCGGCCGTAGCGCCGGTGGTGGTCACGTCGTCCACCAGCAGCACGCACGCCCCGTCGAGCGACGCATTTCCGCTCATGGCAAAGGCGCCGTGCATGTTCCGCCGCCGGGCGGTGCGGGACAGCGTCGTCTGCGGCTGCGTGTGTCGCACGCGGATCAGTTCGTCGCCCATGGCGGCGTCGAGCCGGCGGGCGAGTCTGGCCGCCAGTTCCCGCGCGTGGTCGAACCCGCGCCAGAGCCTTCGCCGCCAGTGCATCGGCACGGGGAATACCAGGTCCACCGCCCGCTGCGGGCACTGTATGTCCAGGCGCTGGACGAGCATTTCACTCAGGCGGGCGGTCATGCGCTGGCGGCGGCGATACTTGATCTGCCGCACCAGGTCGCGCAGCGGACCGCTGTACGGTCCAAGGCGCACCACCTCGCTGTAGCGGGGCAGCACTTGAGGGCACTGCCAACAGCCGTCGTCGCGGGCGGGAATGTTGGGTCCAAGCGACGCCCCGCATTGCGGGCAATACGCCACGGCGATCAGCCCCAGCAGCTTGCGGCCGCAGTCGTCGCAGAGTGCGTCGTTGGGGCAGGGGGCCGCGGCGCAGGCGGCGCAAACTTCCGGCCACACCAGCTCGGTCACCGCGGCGGCGGCGTGGGCAATGCGGGCGGAAAGACCGGCGGCGATGCTCATCGGGGCGCTCCGGACTTGAGCTGCCCGCGGCGGAGCAGGTAGGCGTCGCGCAGGATCTGCGTCTGCCAGTGCATCACGGCCGGCGACGCCACGGCGTCGACGGGCGGCAGGTCCTTGACCAGTGCGGCGACCACCTCGGCGATGCCCTTGTTGATGAGCAGGTAGGCGACCTCCTGGTTCGTCAGCGAGGGCGTCCACAGGATCTCGTCGAGGCAGCGCACGTCGCCGGCCCAGAGAAGGGCGGTCAGCACGCGCCGCTGGGGGAACTCGCGATTGGACGCCAGCCGCCGCACGGCGTCGAAATTGCCGTCGCCCAGCATCAACAGGGCGCACTGGTACGCCCCGGCCGTGTAGGGGTCGGTTTCGCGGCTGCTGCCTTGGACCCGCGGGACGATGCGGGCCAGGGCGGCGGCTTTCTGGTCATCGTTGGCGGCGGCCATCGCCAGCAGCATGGCGCCGGCGGCTCGGACGTTCTCGTTGTAGACCCGCTGCTCAGGCGGCGCGCCGGGCAGAGGCAGCATGCCCAGGCCGGTTTCGAAAGCTTGCGGCAACTCTATACCACCGGGGATTGGCCCAGCATGTGGCGAATCTACATTGGCAGGCTTCCTGGAGCCTATCCGCGCCAGATGCCAGGCGATGTAATCGCCGGAAAGGGTCGAGTCGCTGCCGGCGACCAGGTGCACATAGAACGCGCTGGATTGGCGATTGTACTTCAGAACCGCCAGCCCTGCGGCCGCTTCGTCCGCCGGCGCCTCGTTGACGATATAAGAGGATGAGGGTCTGATCCGCCACAGTGCCGCCGCGGCCGCCGCCCGCGCCAGGGGCATCGTGAGGTTTTCGTCGGCAGGACGATCCTCCGGCATGGTGCCCGCGGCGCTTTGGGCAGCCAGCGTCTGTGCAGGCTGAGTTTGCCCAGTCAGCAGCGGAGGGGAGTACTCCGCCGCTGCGCGCAGGGCCAAGAGCATTTTGTGGGGCGAGGCGCCGCCTATCTCCATGGGCAGGGAAGGGCCCAATTGATCGCCCAGTACCTCCGCCGCGGCGATCATGGTCAGTTCAAGCGGCGGCGACCAATAGTGCAACATCAGCGCATAGACATCTTCCTCCACTGGGACAGCCAGTTGCCGGGCCGCCAGCAGCGCCGCCAGGACGTGCGCCTCCGTCAGGGCGGGGTCCTCTCTCCCCGTGGCCTGATCCAGTATCTTGCGGATAGCCTTACCAGCGGGGGCATAACGGGCCGCCCCGGCCAGCACAATCGCCAGGGGCGAGGGATTCTTATCGCTGGCGCGATCGAAGATGAGGTGCAGTGCCTTGGCCTGCGTCTGCGGCGGGGCCAGGCGCAGGGCGTGGAGGAGGCCTTCCTGCCGCGGCCCCGGTTGGCTCGTGGCGATCATGCCCGGCAGCGCCTCGAACATCCGCCGATCGCCCATCGTCGCCAGGGCGTACGCCGCCGAGGCGGCGGCCAGGTCGTCTTTGTCCTCCAGCAGGGGGCGGATCTTTTCGGCCAGGGCGCTGCGCCCGGCCAGCCCGGCGTCCAGAGCCGCCGCGGCGCGGACGGCGGGTTCCTTGTCGCCCAGCAGCGCCTCCAGCGCCGCGTCCTCGTGCAGCATTGCCGCTAGCAGGGCGGCGCGGATGCGCACGTTCGCGTCGGCGTCGGCGGCCGCCAGGCGCATCATGCGCCGGACGTACTGGTTCTGCCTCCCGCCGACGAGCGTGGTCTCGATCATCTCCATGCGCAGTTGCGGGTCGGTGGTGGTCTGCAGGCGGATGCTCCAGAGGCGGTCGCGCCGGGCCAGGTCGCCGCTGAGCAAAGAGAACCGATGCGCCGCACTGAGGGCCTGGGCGATGCGGTCGAAGCGCGTGTCGTCGTCGGTATCGAGGCCTTCTTCCAGGCGGTCGATGATCGACTGGGGCGGCTCGACGCGCTGCATCATCCCCCTCATCGCCGCCAGGCCCTGGTCGCGCTGGTCGATGTCGTCGCTGCAGAGGCGGCGCATGAGCATCCAGTCGCGGATGGGCACGGCCAGCGCGATCGCGGCGATCAAGGCAATCACCAGCGTCGCCAAGGCCGTCAGCACCCGTCGCTGCCAGGGATGCAGGCGGAAGTAGTGAATGAACGCACTCATGCCAATACGAGTTTAAGCCGCCGCCGCCGCCGAGGCAACGTCGGCCCATGCAATTGAGACGCTCGAGGTGCCGCTGGGGTTCCGCACAATCGGGTGGCATGACGGTACCACAGACATGGCGACCCGCTTCGCGTGCCGCCATGCCACCCGTCACAGGCTGGAAAGCCTGTGCCACCGGCGCCGGCGGGAGTATAATCCCGCCAGCAAAGGAGCATGTAATGGCGCAAGACCGAATCGAGCGAGACTCGCTGGGACCGATGCCCGTGCCGGCCGATGCGCTCTACGCCGCGCAGACCGCTCGTGCCGTTGACAACTTTCCCATCTCCGGCTGGCCCATGCCCGCCGAGTTCATCGCCGCCGTCGCACGCATCAAACGCGCCGCCGCCGCGGTGCATAAGGCCGCCGGACGCATCACGCCCGACCTGGCCGATGCGATCGCGCAGGCGGCCGGCGAGATCATCGAAGGCCGCCACCGCGGGCAGTTTCCCGTCGACGTTTTCCAGACCGGCAGCGGCACCAGCACCAACATGAACGTCAACGAGGTGATCGCCGCCCGCGCCGCCCAATTGACGGGCGCCGCCGTCCACGCCAACGACCATGTCAACATGGGCCAGTCCTCCAACGACGTGATCCCCACGGCGATTCACCTTGCCGCCGCGATGGCCATTCATGACCGCCTGGTCCCCGCCCTGCGGGCGCTGTCGGAGGCGATCAAGCTCAAGGCCGCCGCGTTTGACTCGGTCCTCAAGATCGGCCGCACGCACCTGATGGACGCCGTGCCCATGCGCCTGGGGCAGGAGTTCTCGGGCTTCGCGGCGCAGATCGACGCGTGCCTGACGGGCTTGCAGGCGGCGACGGCGGGACTGTGCGAGGTGGCGTTGGGCGGCACGGCCGTGGGCACCGGGCTCAACGCCCCGGCGGGCTTTGCTGCAGCCGTATGCAAGATCCTCGCGGCCGAAGCGCACCTGCCTATCCACGAGGCGGGCAATCATTTTGCCGCTCAGTCCGCGCCGGCGGGGGCCCTGGCCGCCTCTGGCACGCTGCGATCGACAGCGCTGGCGATGGGGCGCGTGGCCTCGGACATCCGCCTGCTGGCGTCGGGCCCCCGGTGCGGGCTGGCCGAGCTTCGCCTGCCGGCGCTGCAACCGGGCAGCAGCATCATGCCCGGCAAGGTCAACCCGGTCATCTGCGAGAGCGTCATCCAGGTCGCCTGCCAGGTCGTCGGATGCGACGCGGCGATCGCGGCCGGCGCCACCGGCGGCGTCGGCAGTATCCTGCAGCTCAACGTCGCCATGCCGCTGATCGCCAGCAACCTGCTGACGGCAATCAACCTGCTCACCAACGCCGCCAAGGTCTTCGCCGAGAAATGCATCGCCGGCATCGAAGCCGACGAGTCTCGCTGCCGCCAGTCGCTCGAGCAATCCCTGGCGATGGTGACCGCCCTGGTGCCGAGAATCGGCTACGACGCCGCCGCCGCCATCGCCAAGCAAGCCAGCGCCTCGGGCAAAACGGTGCGCCAAGTGTGCCTGGAAAACAAAATCCTGCCGCCGGATGAACTGGACAAGCTGCTTGACCCTGTGACGCAGGCGGGCCAATAACAAAAAGAAGACATTGCCACAGAGGACACAAAGGGAAAAGGCTCAGTGCCACTTCTTTGTGGTCTTTGTGAGCTTCGTGGCAAGTGTTTTTGAAGGGCGCAGATGCTGCGGTTGTTACACAAGCTGGTCATTCTGATGTCGGCTCTAGCGTTGGGCGGCTGCGGAGCCACTCGCGACGGGGCTTCGGATGTGCATCCGTCGCTGCCGGGGCGGGCGTTTCAGGAATGCCCCATTGACATGTCGGCGTATCGCGATGCGCAGGAGCGCGCGGGGCAGGATGCGAATATCGCCTTTGCCGTGGCGATCTCCGGCGGGGGGCAGCGGGCGGCCAACTTCGCCGCCGGCGTCATGGTCGGGCTTGAAGAGATCAGCCCCAGCGGCGCCGCGGCCGTCAACGCCCTGCGACAGGTGGACTATATTTCCAGCGTCTCCGGCGGCGGGTTGGCGGCCGCGGCGTATCTCAGCAGCCTCAACGACCACCTCTGCCTGGGCGGCTCGGCCGATGATTATTCCTTCGCCGTGGCGCTGCGAAGCCGTGGGCCTCTGACGGCCGAGGCGCGCAGCGACCCGCAACTGCGGCGGTATCTCGAGATCAGCTACGTGCGCGACATCGTCAAGGGCGCCCTGGCGTGGACGAGCCACGACCGGGGCGAATATCTGGAGGCCGCCTTCGACGACAACGTCCTGGGCCGCACGTGGCGGCGCGACAAGATCAAGGCCATGGGCGGGGACCCGGCTTTCGGTCAGAGCCTGACGCTGGGCGACATCTTCGTGCGGGCGGATTCGCCGCGGCCGGTGCGGCTGCCGTACTGGGTGGCCAACGCGGCGGTGTACGAGAACGGGGCGCTGTTCCCTTTCGCGCCTGACCAGCTCAAGCTGTACCAGGTGATCGGGTACACGCACCGCTTCAAGCGGTATTCGTTCGACGCCAAGACCCAGAGCTACGAAGAATTTCTCGACGCGGTGCCGCTGTCGCTGGCGGCCAAGGCCAGCGGCACGTTCCCCGCGGCCATTCCGGCCACGGTTCTGCGCAGCGAGATGGACAAGCTCAACCCGTACCTGTACCTCTTTGACGGGGGCATCGGCGACAACATGGGGCTGGTGACCGCCCTGCGCATGCTCAAGCAGGACCGGCGCCCGCGCCGCAAGGTGCTGCTGGTGATCGACGCCTCGGCAGACGGGTACGCTCCGTTCTCGAACGACTCCTCGCCGCCCAGCGCCGCCAAGACCGCCCTGCAGGCGGCGATGGTGCAGCAAGCCTCATATCGCGGGCGTTACCGCGAGATGACCCAAGACATCTGCCGCGCCAACAACATCACGCCGATCTTCCTGAGCTTCGACGACCTGGCGGACTTGCCCGACTGCGCAGCCCTGTGCGAAAAAGGTCTCACGCAGGCCCAGATCAAATCGCTGTCAAAAGAAAAGACCCCCAAGCCCTTCCACCTCGTCCGCGACGTCCCCACGTGGTACAGTGTGGCCGTCGAAGAACAAAGCCTCCTGCTAGCCGCCGGCCGCGTGGCAGCAGAGCGCAACCGCGACAAGATCCGCGCGGCCCTGGGCTGGGCGGCTGTGACGTCACCGTCACAGCCCGCAAAGTGATCTTCATTTCAGGCCGAAATGATCGAGAATCGCCTCGTAGGCCCACTGGTCCCACTCGACCTTTACGCCGATGCCGGGCAGGTCGGGGTAGTCTTTGCAGATCAGCATGCCGCTGAAGGTTTCGCACATGCGGTGGGTTTGGGTTTCGATGTACGCGCGGTCGCCGGTGGGCAGGACTTTCTGGATGTCGACGGGGGACCAGAGGGCCCCGCCGCGGGCGCGGAGCTTTTCGGCCAGGGCGGGCATGTCGTACAGGGCCGGCTGATCGAACTGGAAGACGTCGACGCCGACGTCGATCAGGTCGTCGATGAGCTTCCAGTTGTTGCCGCAGGAGTGCATGAGCACCTTCATGCCGTAATCGTGGGCGATCCCCAGCAGGCGGGTGTAGTCGGCCTTAAAGAACTCGCGGAACATCGCCGGCGAGAACAGCGGGCCGTTCTGCGTGCCCAGGTCCTCGCCGATCATGATCCCATCGGCACCGGCTTGGCCGGCGTGATGGATCTTGGCCTCATACACGCCGGCGACGAGAGCGTTGAGCTGTTTGATCTTCTCGGGCTCGGCGGCCATGTCGCAGAAGTAGTTTTCCATCTTGCGCAGATAGCGGGCGTTGTCGAAGATCCACCCGCCGATGCCGACGATCGTGAACCGGTCGGTCGGCTGGGCGAGCATCTCCCGCACGCCCTTCCAGCGGTCGGGGTCATGGTAGTCGGGCAGTTGGAGCTTGGGCAGGTCGTCCCAGCTTTGCAGGGCGGGCGTGTGGATCTCGCCTTTGACGCTGCCGCCGACCATGCGGACCCAGAGATTGCCCCACTCATCGTCGTAATACTCGCGGCCGCCTTCGGTCCAGCGTTTGGGCGTGTACGTTTTGGAAGCCCCCGGCCCGGTCCAGGCCATATCGTTAAGCCGCCCGCCGCCAAAGGTCATTCCCGGCCGCGGGGCCGGGGTGTGTTCGATATTCGCCAGAATGATTTCGCGAGAATTCATAGTAGTCTCACCGCAGAGATCGCAGAGGACGCAGAGAGCTTTGGAGAAAAAGCCGAACGAACAAACAGATGATCGGTTGGATTAAACATCCATCCATCCATCCATCCATCCCCTCATCCATCTTCTTCTCTGCGAACTCTGCGACCTCTGCGGTGAATGGTCAGCTACTTCATCGCCGGGATCATTTTGCCGTGGGCTTTGAACAGGTCGTTGCAGAGGCTCACGGTGTCGTCGATGGACAGTTCCGCGCACGTGTGCGGGTCCATCAGGGCGGCCTGGTAGACGTAGTCTTTGCGGCGGCTCAGCACGGCCTCGACCGTCAGGATTTGCACGTTGATGTTCGTGCGGTTGAGGGCCGCGCACTGCTCGGGCAGGTCGCCGACGACGGTGGGGCTGACGCCGCGGCGGTCGGACACGCACAGCACCTCGACGCAGGCCTTGGCCGGCAGGTTGGTGATGAGGTTTCGGTTCATCACGTTGCCGCCGAAGGTGTAGGGCACGCCGGTCTCCATCGACTCCATGATGTGCGAGGCGTACTCGCCGCTACGATTGTGGTCCAGGCTCTTGTTGCTGATCAGGTGCTTGCGCATGCTCTTCCAGCCGGCGATCTGCCCGACGCACCGCCGCGGGTACTCGTCCAGCGGAATCCCGAAGCGGTCGATCAACTCGGGGTAGCGGCTCTTGATGAACCACGGCGTGTACTCGCTGGTGTGCTCGGACGACTCGGTCACATAATGCCCGAACTGGTGCATGAGCTCCAGCCGCACGGCGTCGCATGACATCCGCGCCGTGGCGTCTTTCGTCCACCAGTCGCCGCCGTGCTTCTTCTGGGCGGCGGCGCGCACGAACGCGACACCCTTCTTGAGGATCACCTTGCGGGCTTCGGCCCAGCGGCGTTTGATCGCCGGGTACAGGTCGCGGTCGCCGTCCTTGATCTCCAGCAGCCAGCCCTGGTGGTTGATGCCGGCGACCTTCCAGTTGAAGTTCTTGAACGGGTTGTGCCCCCATTCCTTGCTCATGCCGGTCATGTACACCAGCCCCGGGGCGCAGCCTTCGACGCTGTGGCAGAGGCCCACGGCGTTGATCGACGTGCCCCGCAGGATGCCCATCGTCAGCATGGCCATCGGGTTGGCGTAGTTGATGAACCAGGCGTTGGGGCAGACTTCTTCCATGTCGCGGCAGAAGTCCAGCACCACCGGCAACGTGCGCAGCGTGCGGAAGATCCCGCCGATGCCCAGCGTGTCGGCGATGGTCTGGCGCAGGCCGTACTTCTTGGGGATCTCGAAGTCGATAATGGTCGAGGGCTTGTACCCGCCGACCTGCACGGCGTTGACGACGTAGTTCGCCCCGCGCAGGGCGGCCTTGCGGCGCGGCACGCCCAGGTAGCTCTCGATGGTCATGCCGGCCTTGAGCGTAGTGTTGATGTGGCCGAGCATGCGGGCGGAGTCTTCCAGCCGCCGCGCGTCGATGTCATACAGCGCGATGGTCGAGCCCTTGAGCGCTTCCGAGCACATGCAGTCGCCCAGCACGTTTTTGGCGAACACAGTGCTGCCGGCGCCCATGAACGTAATCTTTGCCATAGTGGTTTCCTTTTAGGTCTTAGGTCTTAGGAGGGAGTTCAGCAGCCGCGGTATTTGGGCAGCGTGTCGAAGGGGGTTCCTTTTTTCACCTGCGAGACGATCTTCATCACCTCGACGGCCTGCTCGATCGTGATGGGGAACTTCCTGCCCTGGCGGATGGTGGCGTACAGGGCGTCCCAGATGCTGTCGGTGGACACCGGCGCCGCGGCAGGATAGGTCTTCTCGATCCAGACGGGCGTCTCGTCCGGGCCGACCTGGTGGAACGCCCCGTCCATGCCCGGCGTGCCGGGGCTGGAGCGGCGCGTCTTGAACTTCATCGCCGGGTCGATGTAGCGCGCGGTGACGGTGTTGCCCGAGCAGGTCAGGGCGCCCTTGGAGCCGTAAACGGTCCACTCCGGTCCGCCCAGAGCGGCGCCGCCGCTGATCTCGAGGTCCACCACTCGGCCGCTGCGCCCGGTAAGGATGATCTTGAGATGGTCCTCGGCGTCGCCCAGTGCGGCCACCAGGCCCAGGTTGCTCCAGACGCTCGACACCGGCGAATCGAGCAGGCGCAGGGCGTGGTCGATAATGTGCGGGCCCCAGTTGAGCAGTTGCCCGCCGCCGCAGCCCTTGAGCGTCTGCCAGTCGTCGCGCCGCGAGTAACTGTTGCGCCGCAGCTTGACCTGGAAGATCTTGCCCAGCACGCCCGAGTCGATCACCTCGCGGATATGCACGAACTCGGTCTCGAACCGGCGGTTGTGCCGCACGAACAGGCGCCCGGGATACTTGGCCGCGGCAGCTTTGAGCTTCATCGCGCCCTGCAGCGTGACGGCGATGGGCTTTTCGACGAAGACGTACTTGCCCGCCTTGAGGGCAGCCAGGGCGTGGGGGACGTGGTCGGGCGATCGCGTGGCGATGCTGACCAGCTCGACGGACTCATCCTGCAGCAGGTGTGTGATGTCGCCGTAGGTCGTGCAGTGGGGGTAGCGCTCGGCCATGCGCTGGCAGCGCGAGGGCTCGATGTCGCAGGCGGCGACGATCTGGAATTTGTCCGCCCGGCGGTCCAGCTCGCCGCAGTGCATCCCCCAGCCGGCCCGGCCCAATCCGACAATCGCCACGCGAATGGGTCCGCTGCCGTTCTTAGCTCGTGCCACAAGAGTCTCCTGTCGCGGCGGTTCGTGTATCCACCTTTCCGGGGCGGATCGTTGCCGCGCCAGCATTATCCAGAGTCATGTTGCCTGCGCCAAGGCCGCAAATGCGGCGATGCCTCAGACATGGGGAAAATCACGGCGGAGGCACTAAATGAAGAAGTAATTCGTTATGTGAATTACTTCTTCATTTGGGGCCGTGTACCCCTGCCCAGCGCAAGTATTCATCAAAGCCACACAACGGCTTTGATAAATACTTGGTGCCTCCGCCGCGACTTTTCCCCAGAAGGCTGGAAGCCACCGCCGGGATTTGTAGAATAGGGTCATACTCTAACCCGCGGAGCGACCATGCCAGCACGAACACTCATTGCCACGGTCCTGATCTCGATCCTTGCTGCAGGCTGCTCCAGGACCGAGCCCAAGAAACCGCCAGTGAAAGAGGAGCACGCCAAGAGCGGCGCGACGCCGTACGTGGCGCCGGCGGCCAAGACGCAACCCGCAACGGCCACGGCGCCGGCGGCAACCGCCGCGACTCAAGCGGCGCACCAGGGCAAGACGGTAGCGCAGTGGCTCGAGCTGGTGATCAAGCCTCGTGGCGATGAAGATCGCGCGCGCGTGGCCGACGCGCTCAATGCCATCGGGGCGGCAGCCGTTCCGGACCTGATCGTCGCACTCAAGCACCCCCAGTATGAGGTTCGCGAAGAGGCCGCCTTCGCCCTCAGCCGTCTGCAGGGCGCCGCCCTGCCCGCCCTGCCTACGCTGGTCGAGCGGTACGATGACGAAAACTTCCTGGTCTGGGAGGCGATAGGCACGGCGGTCGAGTCGGTGGCCGTGGCGGCGCCGAAGGAATCGCTGCCGACTCTCGTGGCGGCATTGCAGAGCCCCAGCGTCAAGAAGCGCCAGGGCGTTCTGGCGGTGCTGCGGGCGATGGGCCCGGCGGCCGCCGGCGCCAAGGACGCGATGGTGAAAGTGCGCGACGCCGACGCGGACGCCGACACGCGCAATCTGGCGAAAGACGTGCTGGACGACATCGGCGCCGACTAACCCGGATATTTCACCGCGGAGATCGCAGAGGCCGCAGAGGTATTTTGAGCGAAAAGACTTACAGAAAACTAGCGAAGCGGGGCGCATGGACAGTCTGTTTTTCAGATTAACGCCGACGGCGACGTTAGATGGTCTTGTTTTGAGCCATTTGCTTCTCTGCGTACTCTGCGATCTCTGCGGTTCATGCAGTTT